>JALOLX010000067.1 GCA_025455765.1 Flavobacteriales bacterium
AACAGCGCACAGACCTTGGGAACAACACCCAGCTGCAAACCCACACTCACTCCTTGACCACCCGATGGCGGGTCTCCATCCCGTCCAACAGGATGCTCACCACGTAGATCCCCGGCTGCACAGTAGCCAGGTCGATGATGGTCCGCTGAGCCCCGCTCACCAAGCCCTGCTCATGGACCAATGCACCGCAGGCGGAATGGATGCGTACCCTTCCCGTTGCGAAGAGGCTGGAGGTCCCGATCACCAGGTCATCGCTCACCGGGTTCGGCGCCAGGGTCCGATCGGTGGGTAGCGCGTGGTCCGCTAGCCCGGTGCTGTGGAAGCCCGGCAGAATGCTCACCAGGTCGATGCCCATCCGCAAGGAGCCGTTCGGGTCAAGGACAGTGAGGTTCGTATCGTCGTCGACCGGCAGGAACTTGATGCTGTGCGAACTCGACGTGGCCGTGAACTGCACCGTGCGTTGCTCCCAGGGGAAGGGTGCGCTATCGTAGGGAACAGCGCTTGACGTGGGCGCTGTGGTGCCTGCCAAGGTCGAGTTCACATACACGGCCCAGGAGCCGGAACTGTCGAAGCTACCGTAGGACTTCACCACGGCTTGATGCAGCACCACGGTGTACTGTTCACCGGGCACGAAGCCCGACACCTGTTGCATGATCCCTTCCTGGAACACCACATTCCCTCCACCCCGCTCACCGCTGATGAAGGTGTTGCCGGAGAAGGGATTCCCGAAGATGCCCGTGAACACCGACGGCCCGTTGATGTCGGTGAGGTCCGGTGTATCACCCAGCGACCCGTTCGTAGCCAGGCAGACCGGATCATTGTCCGGTACGGCCTGCCAGCCGGGGGGTAGCTGCGTCAGTCCTGTTGGCGCTGGTCCTTCCAGATCACCGTTCACGAAGTCCTGCCCGTGCATACCCGAGGCGATGGACATGCCGATCAGCGTGAAGATGAACATGCTCGAATGGCTCATGGCGCGTAGCGGGAACCGCGTGGTCGGTGGTCCCTTTGGTAAAGTTATCGATTGTAGGCGGGAGGGCGGCGGGGAACTGGTTGTTGGAGGGTGCGGGGGGTGGTGGGCTGGTAGGGGGAGGAGCTGCGGACATACCCGGCGGTGGTTGAGGGGGACAACCTGCGATGGTCGAAAGGCAATGGCCTAATTGTGCAACAGCTTGTTGCACAATTGCAACGGCCGCGCGTGATCAATTGTCCAGCAGCTTGTTGGACGATTGGCGTAATACCTCGGCCTTGTTCGGGTAGCCGCAGGCTACTGTACTCTGGTTCTTGTCGAGCGTAGCCACAGGCTACGCTCAGATGCGCACCCTGCGGTGGAACAGGCTACGGCCATATGGGGAATCTGCGGTGGTCTAGCGGTTTCGCAGGGCGCCCTGCATTGGGCTAACTTGCACCATCCCAGTAATGCATGGAAAGCATAAGGAACCTTGGGGCTTTTGCTCTATCGATCGGCGGTCTGATCATATCAGCCCAGAGCATGGCCCAACACACCTATGGCAGCTTCTACACCAACAATGCGCTCGTCAACTTCGTCCTGTCCGAGAACAGAACGGAAGATGCCGCCATCGTCATGGTACCCGGCTTGAACTTATCCACCTATCTCTATGCGACCACCCCAGATGGCAGGACCGGGTGGGCCGACCTGTTCGCAGACCATGGATACGACGTTTATTTGGTGAACGATCCAAGGCATGATTTTGCGACCAGCGGACCCATAGCCCCTTTCCCACTTCCCCCTGGTGGACCAGCAGCAACACCCGGAGCACAACAAGGCTGGCAGAACGACATATGGAGGCGATGGGGTTTCGGAGACACCCAAGGCAACCCCTACCCTAACGCACAATTCCCTACTGGTTCGTTCAACGTATTTGCACAGAACTACCCGTACATCGGCTCCTCCAGCGCAAGCTTTCCGGGGGCCATACAAGCGGTCATTGATTCAACGGGAGGTGAGGTGTGGCTGCTCGCACACAGCGCCGGTGCCGGCCAGGCGATCACTGCTGCCCGAGCGATGAGCGACCAGGTCCTGGGCATGATCCTGATCGAACCTGCCGGCATTCCCGATGCCAATGATTTCCCCGACCTGAACGGCTTACATATGTTCGGCGTCTATGGCGACTACATCACTTCCCGGAACCAAACGACCAGGAAGCTGGCCACGGAAGCCGCTGCAGTTCTGTTCCAGAACGCAGGTGGGATCGCCGATGTGGTGTCATTGCCAGAAGACTCGTTGGTGCTCGGCAACAGCCACATTCTGATGCAGGACCTGAACAGCGCATACGTATTCGACATCATTGAGCTGTGGCTCCAGCAATTCAGCAGCAACACGCTTGGTAATGCGCAAGTGGCCGCCAAGGTGTTCCTGGATGGCCCCTACGACCAGCAAGCCGCTTCGATGGCAAATTCGCTGAACCAGCAGGGTCTGCTACCTGCATCGGAGCCGTTCACCGCCCTCAACTACACCCATGTGGCCGGTGGCGGCGGCGAAACGCTCGGTGCTGGCGTGCTTGCTGTGCAAGGCCCTGATGCCATCGTGGATTGGGTCGTGTTGGAGCTGCGGGATGCCACGGACCCCACCGCGATCCTGGCCACACGCAGCGCCTTGCTGCAACGCGATGGGGACGTGGTCGATACCGATGGCACATCGCCCGTTCCGTTCGCGCTTTCCGCAGGCGAATATCATCTCGCGATAAAACACCGCAACCACCTCGGTGTCATGACAGGCACCCCCGTTCAGTTGGCTCCCACGCCCAATGTGATCGACTTCACAGACCCCCTGCTCACCGTGTATGGTACCGATGCCCGCAAGACCCGCAACGGAGTGATGGTGCTCTGGGGCGGTGATGTGAACTTCGATGGGGTGTTGAAGTATTCCGGGAGTGGCAACGACCGGGACGTGATCCTGCAAACCATCGGCGGAACGGTACCGACGGCTACGCTCACTGGTTACCTGCAAGGCGACGTGAACATGGATGGAGTGGTCAAGTACAGCGGGACGAACAACGACCGGGATGTGATCCTGCAGCATATCGGCGGGAGCGTTCCCACCAACACCAGGGCGCAGCAGATCCCCTAGCGGCAACGCTCTCCTCTAGTAGGCTCCGGATATCCCACGTTGGTCGACAATGATCGACAGTCACGAGAACGCTGCTGAAGTAGACCCGGTATAAGGGCAACTCCCTCGTCCGATACTCAGCGCTTCATCAACGTCCTGGTCAGGTTGATACCCCGCGATCCCAGGTGTACGAAATAGGTGCCGGGTGCCAAGTTGCGCGTATCGATCCTCATCGAGTGGATGCCACGACCGAAGGTCTCCGATGCGAGTATGCGCTCTGTGCCACCCATTGCATTGAACAGCGTAAGTCGCGTGTCGTCGACGCTGCCACTGAACGTGAGCACAGCATGGTCATCGCACGGGTTCGGAGCGACCTCGAAGAAGGCCTCGCCCTTGTGGGCGACCGGGATCGCTGTGGACACATCCACACACTCCGGTTTGAAAAGCGGTAGCGCTTGGAAATCCGGGAACAGGATGTTCTGGACCTCCGCTTCGTTCGCACCCAACCACTGGGTCAGCACGGTGCCATAGATGTTGCGGAAGTCGAACTGCATCGGAACACCTTCATCCACGCTCACATTGGTGCTTATGGTCGGCGCGTCTCCGAGTATCTGGTTCTGAACGCATGCGCCGAACAGGAATTGGGGTGCTGCGGTGCCATGGTCCGTACCAAGTCCGCCGTTGGAGCGGACCCTTCGGCCGAATTCCGAGTAGGACATGCCCACCACGCGATCCTCAAGCCCCAACAGGGCGAGGTCGTCCTGGAACGCACCGATCGAATCCGACAGGTCCTGCAACAGCGCGGCATGTATACCCGTGGTCGTGGCGCCGGAAACCACTTGATTATCATGCGTGTCGAAGCCACCAAGTTGTACGATGAACACCTTGGTCTGCAGACCGCCGGATAGCAGCCGGGCTATGTTCTTCAGCTTCTGGGAGAACTCACTGGACAGGCTTTCCCATTTCGGGGAGAGGTTGTTGCCCGCGTTGGCCGCCTCGAGGATGACCGCTGAGTAGGCATTGGTCTGTTCGGCCACTTGGTCCACGAACGACAGGGTATCACCGTAACAGTTCGCAGGCACATCCCCTCCAGCCCCAACCAGCACCGAGCCCGGTGAGAACGGGTCCGTTAGCGCAAGGCTGTAATTCGTGTTCACGCCTTGGCAGGTCTCCGACAGAATGTTGCCCATGGTCAGGGCAAAGGGGTGTGGGTTGTCCGGGTTCGGATAGCCTGCAGGATAATCGCTGTACTCGATGTCGTAAAAACGACCGATCCAGCCCGTGGTGATGAATTCATCCGCCGCGGAAGCCGAGTTCCAGATGTCCGTGGAGCGGAAGTGGGAGCGGTTCTGGTCAGGGTATCCAACGCTTTCCACGATCCCGAGCTTCTCGTTCTGCCACATCTCCTGCATGCCCTGCATGCCAGGATGAAAGCCACGGGTACCGGTGATCGGCAGGATCTGGCTCTGCGGCACGATGATGTTGGACCGAACGCTGAAGAGATTCGCGTACTGTTCGTTATCGAACATGGTGTTCAGCCCGTCATTCCCTCCTTGCAATTGCACAAGGATGAGCACGCGGTCATTGTCGGTATCAAAGAGGCGCCTATTGGGCCTGGCGTGGGTAATGAGGGGGAACCCGCTCAAGGTGATCGGCAATGCGGCAAGGCCGCTCATCTGGATGAACCGGCGCCGGGATAGTTGATGCTTCTTGTTCATGGCTCACATGATCTGGAATTCGGACATGCGTACCATGACGGAAAGCAGGCTGCGCAATTTGTTGCTTACGGATTGTTGCACGCCGAGGTCCGAGGGAAAGTCCAGGTGGTACACGTACTCCGCGGTCCACTCGAAATCCGGCAACCCGGGGATCAATACATCCTTCAACGCTGTGAGTTGCCCAGCGGTAATGGGGTAATTGAAGAGCCGTGCGGCAAGCTCCGTGATCAGTACGTTCGGATCGGTCGCATCCGGAATACTCGCTGCCAAGGCTAGGACGGGCACAGTGTTCGGAACCTGATAATTCTCTCCGTCGATGGACACTACGCCACCTTCCACCAACAGGCGACAGTACGCGTGCCGTTTGGGCAGGAGCAGGTTATTGATCCACGTGCGGTCGTACTGCGGCGCTTGGTAGTAGGCCGACCAACCCGCTACGTTGGGCAGATCGTATAGACCCTGCGCCAGGTCGTGGCACATGGCGTACAAGGTATAGGCGTGGTCGTATTCATCTTCGACATTGGCGCTCGGTGGCTCAACGCCCAAGGCCCTGCTCGCCGAAAGGATCAGGTCCACAGGGCTCTTCACCATGCACGCCACCGAATCGAAGAAATGCTCGGACCTGAAGAGTACGTCCAAGGCAGGAATGATGTCGTGATCGTTCTGCCGCATGATCGCAGCCAAGGGTTGGATCACCTCCTGTTCCACTTCCGGTGTTATGCTCGCACCCACGAACCAGCGGTAAAGCTTGCGCATGATGAAACGGGAACACTCGTCCTGTTGGAAGATCACGTCGATCAGGTCGATGTATTCGTTCGCTCCGTTCTCCGCGATCACGGCATTGCCGAAGTGGTAGGAGAGCTGCTTGTCCCCCGTGGAATGGCGGTTCGGGTTGAACACCGCGGTCAGTGTAGCTGGGTTGCTCACCGGCGGTACGGTCCATCCGGTCAGCACCTTCGCCATTTCCTCGACGTCCTGTTCGGTGTAGTTCGTGTAATCGCCAGGACCGATCAGCGGCCCTTTGCCCACGGTGAAGAGTTCCAACAGCTCACGCGAATAGTTCTCGTTCGGTGCCGTGCTCGTGTTCTCCGTACCACTGAGGTATTGGAGCATTCCGGTATCGATGGTGATATCCTTGGTCAACTGCTTGAAGTTGCCCAGGGCGTGTGATCGCAAGAGGTTCTGGTAAACGTATTCGCGCGGTGCGATGACACCGTCCACCACCACGAAGTGGTTATGCCAGAACAGGAAGAGCTTCTCCCGCAACGATATCCCCGCGTAGTGCTTCTGAAGGAAGGTCCATGCATACAGCGATTTGCTGCGTGCGCGCAACACCCGGTTGCGGAGCATCGGAGGGCTGATGTTCGGGAATGGTGTGCCGTTCACCCAAGTCTCCCCATACAACGCGTCCGGGTCGTTCAACTGGTTGTTGCCAGTTCCGTCCGGAACGGATTTCACAGGCGGGTCCGGCATGGGCTGCACCGTGAAGAGCTGGGCCAGTGTTCCGCCAAGCCCGAGCGATACGGCCGCTTCGACCATGGCCTGCGAGGGCCCGAAGGTGGTGCGCCGCAACAGGTGTCGCGCCTGCTGGTGGGTCCATTCCCCGGTGTACGGGTCGAGGTAGGGCATGAGCTTTTAGTTGGCGTCAAGGGTAATCACAAGCCGTGGACTTGTCATGTTCTTTCGCTAAACGAAGAACTTGTCCCGATAAACTCTTGGTACTGGCCCACCAGGGTGTGCAAGACCGTCGCCACGCACCGTCTCAAAGCTACTTCCCCACCTCCTCACCCCCCGTCATTCCCAGCTGCTCCATCATATTCATCTCTTCCATGCAATACCATTTAGACACTCAGATCCGGCTGAAGACCTGCCGGCCGGCAGGCGGGTGCGCCGCTATTTTTTCGGAGGACGAGCCGTGGAGAGCATGGCGTAGCGGGGTCTACGGGATGCTATCCCCGGTGAAGTCATGCGGAAAAAGAGCAAGCAGATCGGACGGATCTGAGTGTCTAAATGGTATACCCCCAGTGCTCAAACACTTTCCCGTTCTCGAAGCGCAGCACATCCACCGTATGCACGTCGATCGC
>JALOLX010000068.1 GCA_025455765.1 Flavobacteriales bacterium
GCCGTGAACAACCGCTTCGTCAGCATCGTGCCCACGCAGTTCGACATGACCGCCCATCACGCCATCGCCGATCTGAACACCTGGGACCATGCACTGGGATAGGGTGGGAGTTGGCATAGTGCTCGGCCTTGTGGCGCCGCTGCTGGGCTTCTTCGGCTATGCCGCCATGTATGTGGGCGCCATTCGTCCGCATCTTGATCTGTCGTTCTTCATACACGACCTGTTCCTCGGTACACGTGAATACCAAGCGCCGGTGCTGACGCTATCCCTGTTCGCGAACCTTGCCCTCTTTTTTACGCTTGATCGCTGGGAACTGTACAGGGCCATGCGTGGGGTGATCGCGGCCACGTTCCTTTATGCGGTGGTCATCGTCCTGCTGTTGTACGTGTTCTAAGCCATGGGCAAGCGCATCTACATCATTGCCGGTGAAGCGAGCGGCGACCTGCACGGGGGGAACCTGGTGCGGGAATTGTACAACCTGTCTGAGCGACATGGACGGTCACCTGTAGCGTCGATCCCAGCGGGTCGACCTGCCGGTATCATCCGTTCAGGTGCGTTGGAGATACGGGCCTGGGGGGGCGATCGCATGGCCGCTGCCGGCGCCGAGGTGGTGAAGCACTACCGCGATCTCGCCTTCATGGGCTTCACGCAGGTGGTGATGAACCTGCGCACCATCCTGCGCAACATCGACCTGTGCAAGCAGGACATCGCAGCCTTCAAGCCCGACCTGCTCGTGCTCATCGACTACCCCGGGTTCAACCTGCGCATCGCGGAATGGGCACATGAGCAGGGTATTCCTGTGCATTACTACATCAGTCCGCAGGTGTGGGCCTGGAAGAAGGGCCGCGTGCATACCATCAAGCGGGTGGTGGACCGCATGTATGTGATCCTGCCGTTCGAGCAGGAGTGGTACGCCCGGTATGGCCATGCGGTGGAGTTCGTGGGGCACCCCTTGCTGGACGCCATTGAACAGGAGGGCCGCACCCCACTGCAACCACTTCCCGGTGATGATGGCCGCCCGGTGGTGGCCTTGCTACCCGGAAGTCGGAAGCAGGAGCTGGCGCGCATGCTGCCGCTGATGGTGGAGGTGAGCCGCCGCTTTCCGCAGGTGCGCTTTGTCATGGCCGCAGCTCCTGCATTACCAGAGGAACTTTACGTTGAAGCCATCGGCGATGCCCCCATCACCCTGGTGAGCGGGCGCACGTACGACCTCCTGCGTCATGCACGTGCCGCACTGGTGACCAGCGGCACCGCCACGTTGGAGACGGCCTTGTTCGGCGTGCCGGAGGCGGTCTGCTACAAGAGCGGAGCGCTCAATGTGTGGATCGCGCGGCGCTTGGTGGACATCAAGTTCATCAGTCTGGTGAACCTCATCATGGACCGGGAGGTGGTGCGTGAGCTCATCCAAGGCGACCTGACGGTGGACAGCCTCGGCGCTGAACTGGAGCGTCTGTTGGCTGAAGGACCATACCGCACGCAAATGCTGGCCGATCTCGCCGAGCTGCGGACCAAGCTCGGTGGCCCAGGAGCATCTGCGAAGGTGGCTTCGATGCTGTGGAAAAGTCTCTGAGGGGGGCGCGAAGTACTGGTCCGCGTCCCGGTATTTTTGGCCGCGCTCCCATGGCCGTTCGTCGAATACTCTCCGTGCTGACGCTGCTGTTACCGGTCCTGCTGGTGGCACAGGAGGTCACGGTGGACCGTATGATGCGGGTCGGCCTGTTGCGCGACCGCACCGTGCGGCAGGTGGTGGTGATGAGCGGCAAGGGCAGTTGTGCCATCTACGCCGACGGGCAGAAGCGCGGTGAAGTGGGTGCGGCGGACGGCGTGAAGGTCACCGTGGTCAACGGTCGCCTGGAGGCGCGCTCCCTGCAGCTGGCCATCACAGGCGTGAAGCAGTTGGAGCTGCGTCCCGTGCTGCCTTCCGGCTACCTGCGGATGCGTGTACCGGAGACCAAACTGGCCGAACGTTCGTACCAGGGCACTTTGCTCATCACCCCCCAGACCGCTGCGCTGCAGCTGGTGAACGTCGTGCCGTTGGAGGCCTACACAGCAGGCGTGGTGCAGGCTGAGGCTGGCAAGGAGCACCATCAGGAATACTACAAGCTACAGGCCGTAAGCTGCCGCACCTACGCCCTCACCAACCAACGCAAACATCTGCCCGAGGGCTTTGAGCTCTGCGATGGTGTGCACTGCCAGGTGTATCATGGGCGGTGCAAGGATGACAGCATCCGCATGGCGGTGGATGCCACGCATAGCCTGGTCTTGGTGGACTCCGACATCCGTATCATCCACGCCACCTTTCACAGCAATTGCGGCGGCCAGACCGTGAACGCCGAGGACCTCTGGAGCAAGCACGAGCCCTACCTCCGCGCCACCACCGATACCTTCTGCCTGAACGCTCCGCATGCCACCTGGCAGAAGACCCTTTCACGCGGCGAATGGCTGGGTTACCTGCAACGGCGCTATGGATTGGGAACGAGTGACAGTGCTACGTTGGAAGCTGTGCTCAACTATACGCCCGAGCGTCGTGATCTGCATTTGGGCAATGTCTCGCCTGCCATCCCGCTCAAGCATGTGCGCGAAGACCTCAAGCTCCGCTCCACGTTCTTCTCGGTGAAGAGCGAAGGCGACAAGGTGGTGTTGAGCGGTCGCGGGTTCGGGCACGGAGTGGGGCTCTGCCAGGAAGGTGCCATGCGCATGGCCAAGCTGGGCTTCAGCTACACCGATATCCTGCACCACTATTACGCCGACGTCCATCTGGTGGAGATCACCACGCTGGACTTCTTCAAGGATGATCGTGCAGCACCACCCGTGGCGCCGCCGCTGGGTGAGTGAACGCTTCGTTCAGATCTCCTCAGGCTTCCACAGCGATCCGGTCTTGCGCGGGTGCAGCAGCATGGTGTACGTGAACGCACCGATCAGGCAGCCGGTGGCAATGCCGGAAAGGGAAAAGAGCAGCGTCATCACCTGAGCGCCGGTGTCGGTGCCGCTGGCCATGCTGGCGAGACTGACCAGGCCGAACGAACCGGGAGCCAGCAACCAGAAGCCCGGCAGGAAGGTGACGATGGCGGGCGGGCCTTTGAAGCGGAACTCGATCACCAATGCGGTGATGGTCATCAGCGCAGCACCGAAGAACGCTGTGGATGCGCCATGGATGAACAGGCCGCTGAGGTTCTGACCCAGGTAGGCCATCGCCGCAGTGATCAGCATGAAGGTGAACGAGCGACGCTTACTGCTTTGGTAGATGTGCAGTCCGAAGGTGAAGACCAGTACGCCCACCCAAGGCCAGTAGTAGGGGATGCGTTCCTCCATGCTCTGCGCCAGGTGCCACGCACCGCTCTCGAACACCTTGAAGCCTCCGAGGATGCCGAAGGCCAGCAGCGTGAGGCGCGTAAAGCCCGCGACCATGCGACTGGCGCCGGAGATGATGCTGTTGTAGGCCAGCTCGATCACGCTTACCGTGAGCGTCATGCCGGGCAGGAACGTGATCAGGGGTGGGATCAGCAGGGTGAACGCTGGTTCCTTCAACCCGTAGCGATAGCCCAAGGACACCGCGGCGGCCAGCAGGAACGACACCACCACAGGCAGCATCACGCTCAAGGAAGGACGTCGGCGCGCCGCCACCAGCACCAGCGCACAGAAGAAGGCCATGAGCGCAGTGAGGAGCATACCGTTCCACGAGGGCCGCAGCATCATCGCCACACCGAGGGTCGTAAGCAGATAGCCTGCCACGAAGCCACCGTCGCCGTAGAAGTGCGGCGTGCGCCACATGGTCTCGATGCGCGCCAGTCCGCGCTTGGGCGACAGCTCTCCTCGGCGGGCCGCACGGGCGATGGTCATCACCTCTTCGATCTGATCGAAGCGCAGGGAGGGCGTGCGGTATGCGCCATGGGCCATGTCCACCTGATGTTCCTCGCCGTTCTCCCATTTGAGGAACAGCACGGTGGGCAGCACGAACACCTGCACCTGCGGTTCGCCGTTCACTTTGGCGATGGTGGCCAGGTCGCGTTCCACGAGCGGTACGGCATTGCCCGCGTTCAGCTCGGCCTGGCCCAGCCTTCCCAGAAAGCGCAGGAGGGTCGCGCGGTCGCTTGTGCTGGTGGTCAATTCGGACATGGTGCGAAAGTACCGGCACAAAAGCTCGGTTATATGCGTTGCTACCTTTAGATCCCCAAATGGAGCTGCTCAAAACCTTTCTATTCCTGTTCGCCCTGGTCGATCCCATTGGCACTGTACCGGTCTATTTGGAAGCGACGAAGCACTTCGACAAGGAAGCGCGAGCGCGGATAGCATTGAAGGCACCCGCCATCGCCCTTGGTATTCTGCTTTTCTTCATTCTGGCCGGGCAGGTCATCCTCGAGGGCATGAGCATCACGCTCTATGCGTTCCAGGTAAGCGGCGGTGTTATCCTCTTCCTGTTCGCCCTTACGATGGTGTTCGGTACCAGTAAACCAGATGAAGAGAAACAATTGATCACGGACTATGATCACGTCACGGTGTTCCCGTTGGCCTTGCCATCGATCGCATCGCCAGGTGCCATCATGGGTGTGGTGATGTTGACCGATAACCACTTGTACTCGGTCAAGCAGCAATTCATCACGGCAGTGTTGACCGTGCTCGTATTGGTGGTCACAGTGGTCATCCTGCGCTATGCCGGCCACGTCCAGTCCCGTATCGGAGGAACGGGCATCATCGTCATCAGCAAGGTGATGGGGCTGATCCTGGCGGCCTTCGCCATGCAAAGCATCCTCACTGGTGTGAAGAGCTATTTCTCGTTGTAATGGCGGGCCATTCATAGCGCCCTACCTTCGCCGCCATGCCACAGGCGCGCATCACCGTCAACGACACGCAGGACCGCATCCGTAACGGTCACCCTTGGATCTTCGGCACGCAGATCCTGCGCGAGGAAGGAGAATACGCCGCTGGCGATGTGGTGCAGGTGGTCGATGGCCGGAAGCGCCCGCTGGGGCAGGGCTACATCAATCCGCACTCCATGATCCGGGTGCGGCTGCTCACCACCGATCCGCAGGAGCGCATCAACGCAGCCTTCATCACTCGTCGTGTCGCCGAGGCCTGGGACCACCGCCAGCGCATGGGCTATGCAGGCAGCTGCCGTGTGGTGTTCGGTGAGGCGGACCGGCTTCCTGGACTGGTGGTGGACCGGTTCTGCGATGTCAGTGGATCAGGCCGGAGCGTATTGTCCGTTCAGTTCCTCACCCTGGGAATGGAGCGCTGGCGACCGGTGGTGCTGAAGGCCCTGCAGGACCTGCTGAAGCCGACCGGGATCTACCTGCGCAACGATGTGCCAGTGCGCGAGAAGGAAGGTCTGACGCTGGAGAAAGGCTTCGTGGACACGCCCTTTCCCACCGCGCTGATCATCGAGGAGAACGGGCTGCGGTTGCATGTGGATGTGGCCGACGGTCAGAAGACCGGACACTTCCTTGACCAGGCCATGAACCATGCGTCCATCAAGGCGATCAGCGCCGGGCAGCGCGTGCTGGACTGCTTCACCCATACCGGAGGGTTCGCGCTGCATGCCGCCAGTTATGGTGCGGCTGACGTGGAAGGGTTGGACATCAGCGCCGAGGCCGTGGCCATGGCTACGCGCAACGCAGAATTGAACCGTCTTGAGAATTGCCGCTTCTCCACCGCCAACGTCTTCGATCACCTCACCGACGCGAGCAAGCGCGGGGCGCAGTGGGATGTCATCGTCCTTGATCCACCGGCGTTCGCCAAGAGCAAGGGTGCGGTGGAGAACGCTTACCGGGGCTACAAGGAGATCAACCTGCGCGCCCTGAAATGCCTGCCGCCGGGCGGGTTCCTGGTCACCTGCAGCTGCTCACAGCACATGACGCCCGATCTCTTCCGACGCATGGTGCGCGAAGCTTCGTTGGATGCAGGCCGCACATTGCGCGAGATCCACTATGGTACCCAACCACCCGACCACCCCATCCTGTGGGGCGTACCGGAGACGCACTACTTGAAGTGCCTTGTGTTGCAGGTGCTCTGAATAGTCGTGTAGTATTCATTCGACAAGGTGGCGTTCGTGCGCTCCCGTGTTTGTGGAAGTGCACTTTTCCTTCCATCTTTACGCTGTTCCGAATTCCGTATGAGCGATCGGAACATAGCGCGTGCAAGCGGAGAACGAGCGGATGCGAGGACCGTGGGAGGAGCTGCGCAAGGCGCCGTTCCTGCGTGTAGGCGTGGCCTTCATGGTCGGTGTATGGCTGGGGCGCATTGCACACGCTGATATCGGTGTAATGTCGCTTGTGTGGGCACTTTCCACAGTGCTTGCCTTGGCCTCCTTATGGGCATGGGGACGCCGTCAGGGGGCGCTTTCGGTGCTCCGTCGGTACCGCATGGGGCTCTTGATCTGCTGGGCCCTGAGCAGCGGCATGTTGCGCATGGCCATGGAACGGCCCGAAGCAGACCCGGTCCATTTTCTACATGACCAGAGCCCTTCGGGAACATGGTTGGTAATGGTGGATCACCTGAACGGCGCGTCCGAAAAGGTGATGCGTGCGGATGCATCCGTACGTGCGCGCCAGCTGGACAGTACGTGGGTTCCACGCAACGGGAAGGTCATGTTGACCCTGATGATCGAAGCGCCTGACCGGAGGCTGCGACCGGGTGATCTGGTGGCGGTTCACGGCACCTTGGAGCCGGTCGATCGTGTGGCTGATCCGGGGGGCTTTGATCGTGTGGGCTGGGCCGCTTCGAAAGGCATCCACCATGAGTTGTTCGTGGGCCCCGAAGCGTGGCTTCTGGTCGATCACGATCATCGGTGGACGGACCTGTTCGCCGAAGCGCGCGACCGGGTGGGGACGTGGCTCCTGAGCAGCGGCCTCACC
>JALOLX010000375.1 GCA_025455765.1 Flavobacteriales bacterium
CACGGCTTCTTCGTCGAACACATAGATGCACGGTCCCTTCTGCCCGAACGGCCCCGCTGCCTGATGGATGCGGCCGTTCTCCACCACAAAGGCCGCATCACCCAAGGTGCCGAAGGGTCCGTAGGCCCATTGCAGCACAACGCCCTGGGCCCGCACCCCGAAGGTGAGCAACAGCAGCAGTAGTGCGATGGACAGGCGCATCAGCGGTAGGATGTGCTGTAGCGTACCACATGAATGATGCCACTCTGCAGGTCGCGCGTCAAGCGGGCCTTCAGGAACATGGTGGCCTCTTCGTAGAGGTATTCTTCTTGCTGTACCTGGACACCATCGTGCCACAGCTGCCCGGAGAGCACATTGCCGGCGCGATCGTACGTCCATGTGCGGCGAGTGGTGCGCGTGCTGGCGATATCGGGTTGTTCGATCCGCTCGGCCAGCCGTCCGTTCTCATCGTAGGCGAAGGTGATGCGCGAGCTGCGGTTGCTCACCAGATACCGGTCCTCGATGCGGCGCAGGTACCCGCGCGTGTCGGTGAAGCGCAATTGTTCACGATAAGCGAGGCCCAGTTCGTTCAGGTAGAGCTGACGGGTGGTGCTGTCGTTCACCTGCTCGTGCCGGTAGTGCTCATCGCTGATCGCAGTGACCGCTCCGGGCTGTAGCTGGTACCGGTCGCTGTTGAGGTTGGCCACACGGCTGTAGGTCTGCCGTAGCGGACGCCCTTGCGCATCGCGTTCAATGCTCAGCAGGAAGTGCCCGGACAGGTCGTTGCGCAGGCGTTCGCGTTCGCGGCCGTCCGCATCGAAGGTCACCGAGGTGGAGGTGGTGTCGCGCCCGCTGCCCGGCATGCCATAGGAGTGGTTCGCGTAGATGGTGCGCCCCTGATCATCGAAGCGGTAGTGGTGCCGCTCGGACCGAGGCGATGCGGTTGCGCGCGATGAAGCCCGGGTTGAAGCGCAGTTCAGCAGGGTCGTCGGTGCCGGGCAGCACCTGCACCATCTGTGCGGCAAGTGCCAGGGGAAGGAACAGGAGCAGCAGCAGCGTTGGGCGCATTGGAGATCTGGAGCGGGTCGCGCGTGCAGGCGAAGGGGTGCGCGGCTTGGTCGATAACGCCGGATGTCCTTCCTTCGCATGCATGGCACCCCAAAGGAACAACGCCGTGGGACCTGTGATGCGCGGTGCTGCGGGTCGCCATCAACAGCGCGGGGTGAAGGGCGCGGTGCGCGATCAGCGCTGGCCCGGCACGCTCATGGGCATCGGCATCTTCGTTGGCCTGGGCACCATGGCCACAGTAGTGCCATGGACGCTCATCGATCCGGGCCTGCTCTTCCGCATCTTCCTGGTGCTGGCCTTCGGAGGCAACCTGCTCGGCTACGGACGTGCGGGCCTGCGCCTGGGCATGGAGCGCCTGGAGTGGTTCCTCTTCAACCTGCTGGCGGTGGGGCCGCTGGTGATGTCCGCGCTCCTGTGGCTGAACTACCTCGGTCATGGTCCTGAAGTGGTCACGGACCATCTGGTGCGCGAGGTGCGGGAGGTGAACGGCTTCCTGGTCTACACCTACCGCGATGATTTCCTGAAGGAGCATGACCTGGCCCGCTGGTCGCACCGCGACAGTTACCCCATCGTAGGCAATAGCATGCACATCAGCCTGGCCGCCGGACTGCTCGGGGTGCCGGTGGTGGTGCGCAAGGAGCCGTTCGTATCAGGGTCGTGAGCCCCGCAGGTCGATGGTCTCTTCGGCCTCGAAGGGGAAGCGTTTCCGCAGCATGCCACTACGGGCCAGCACAGTGCCTTTCACGCCCAGCTTCACTTGCCCGGTCAGCGCGCCGCCCAGCATCACCATCATCAACGGACCGCCTGCCAGGTCGGCATGGAGATACACCGGATACACCTGGTCCGAGCGGCGTTCCAGCACCAGGGTGGAATCGAGCAGACCCTTGCCCACGTACGTGTCATTGAGGAAGAGGTCCACGTCGGGGTCCTCCACACTGATGCGGTAGCCGTTGGGGTTCAGCACCTGCACATCCACGCGCACCGCGATCTGCCGGCCATCCATGCGCAGCACTTCCACGCTGCGGATGTCGCGTAGTTCCACCTCATCATAGGGGGAACAGGCCGTGAGGAGCAGCGCCAGCAGCGGCACCAGACGCAGCAAGGGGTTCAGGAAGGACATCATGCGGTCAACAAGGCAACAGCCGTGCCGTGATCAGGCCTTGAAGCCGCTGGCCGCAAAGTGCTGGAAGAAGCGCGGGATGGTACGGATGCCTTGGAAGTAGTTGAACACGCCGTACTTCTCGTTGGGGCTGTGGATGTTGTCGCTGTCCAAGCCGAAGCCGAAGAGCACCGTCTTCAAGCCCAGTTCCGCTTCGAACAGGGCCACGATGGGGATGCTTCCGCCGCCACGGGTGGGGATGGGCTTCTTGCCGAAGGTCTCTTCCATGGCCTTGCTGGCCGCCAGCCTTGCTGGCCGCCAGATAAGCGGGGCTGTCAATGGGCGTCACCGCTGCTTCACCGCCGTGGTGGGGCTTCACCACCACGTGGATGCCCGGAGGCGCGATGGACTCGAAGTGGTCCTTGAAGAGCTTGGTGATCACATCGCTCTTCTGGTCGGGTACCAGGCGCATGCTGATCTTGGCGTAGGCCTTGGAGGGCAGCACGGTCTTGGCACCTTCGCCGATGTAACCACCCCAGATGCCGTTCACGTCCAGGGTGGGGCGGATGCTGCTGCGTTCTTCGCTGGTGTAGCCTTTCTCGCCGCGCAGGCCGTTCACCTTGAGGTCCTTC
>JALOLX010000069.1 GCA_025455765.1 Flavobacteriales bacterium
CAGGAGGTACACACGCTGTTGGACCAGGTGATCGCCTGGGGAACCGCGCTGCGGCCCTTGCGCACCGACCAGGTGGTGGACGACCATCACGTGCTCCTCGAGGAAGGCGCGGCGCAGAAATGACCCCCTCCCCAGCCAGTTCCACCATTCCACCAACACCCATGGAATACCTATTGAAGACCAAGATCGCGATCGTTACCGGCGCCTACTGCACGGTGGATGGCGGTTACCTGGCCCAGTAGCATCATCTCCATGTTCCGCACCCTCCTCGCGATCCTCCTGGCGCTTCACGGTGTGATCCATCTGCTGGGTCTCGCCAAGGCCTTCGGCTTCGCCAAGTTGCCAGCGCTTACCCTTCCATTCCCGCGATCGGAGGGTGTCTGGTGGGCCATCGCTGCCGTGCTCCTTCTGATCGCATGTGCACTGCTGATCGGGGGCAGTGATCGGTGGTGGATGCCTGCGGCCATCGGGGTGGTGCTCTCGCAGGTGCTCATCGTCATGCATTGGCAGGAGGCCCGCTTCGGCACCATCGCCAATGCCCTGCTGCTGGTCGCAGTGATCGCGGGCGCCGGGGTCTGGAACTTTCGCATGCGGTATACGACTGCAGTGGCGCACACACTTGAACGCACGAATGCACTTCCCGTGCAACGCATCACCGAAGCGGACCTGGCCCCTTTGCCACTACCTGTGCAACGCTACCTGCGCGCGGCGGGTGTAATGGGCACGAACAAGCCGCGCTCCATGCGCATCGCATTCGAAGGTTCCATACGCGGCTTCGATGGTCCTTGGATGCCATTCACCACGGTACAGGTCAACAGTTTCTATCCACCGGCCCGGTTCTTCTGGCTCGATGCGACCATGAAAGGGCTGCCGACCAAGGGCCTGCACGCGTATGAACAGGGAAAGGCCACCATGCTCATCAAGCTGCTCGGCATCGTGCCGGTGATGGAAGCCCACGGACCGGAAATGGACAAGGGCGAAACGGTGACCTGGTTCAATGACCTATGCATCTACGCGCCAGGCGCACTGCTGGATCCTCGCATCACCTGGGCCGATGGGGATGACCATTCGGCCAAGGCCACGTTCACCCATGGCGATCTGTCCATCACCGCAACGCTCGTGTTCGACGACGCCGATCGGTTGGTGGACTTCATCAGTGATGATCGGTATGCCATGGCAGCCAACGGAACGGCCGTGTCGATGCGCTTCAGCACCCCGTTGCGCGATCACCGGCCGATCGACCAGCTCATCCTACCGGGCTATGGAGAGGCGGTGTGGCACCGTCCCGATGGACCGTTCGTGTATGGCCGGTTCACGCTGCGCTCCCTCACCTACGATCTGGGAAACTGATGGAAGCGGTAGAGCGCACCTCCATCGCGCGATCCCCTAACTCGCCTTGATGGCCATGAACGACGTGCTCTTCCATATCGGTGAACAAGCCGTGAGCGTCCGGCATGCGTTGAGCGCGGTGGTGCTGGTGGTGCTCGCCATCGTGCTGATGCGCGTACTGAAGACCGGGATGGAACGCCGGGCCACCAAGAACCCGGAGCAGCGATCGCGGCTGTACTCCGCGCGGCTGTTGGTCAACTATGCCCTCTGGGTGCTGGTGGCAATGGGCTGCCTGGCCTTGTTGCGCATCGATGTGACCGTGCTGCTGGCCAGCTCTGCTGCGCTGTTGGTGGTGATCAGCCTGAGCGTGCAACAGACCTTCACGGATGTGTTCTCGGGCGTGGTGTTGCTGGTGGAAGGCACCATCCGCGTGGGCGATGTGTTGGAACTGGGTACACTCGTGGGACGGGTGAAGGACATCCGGCTACGCACCTCCACCATCTACACGCACGAAGGGATGAGCGTAGTGGTCCCCAACCGGCGCTTCATCAATGAGAACGTGGTGAACTGGTCTCACCATGCGAGCCTGACGCGCTTCAGCGTGGCCTTGAGCGTGGCCTATGGGTCGGACGAGCAGCGCGTGCGGAGCGTACTGGCGGACTGTGCCACCAAGCACCCCTTGGTGATCACTGCGGACCAGGAACATCCCGTGGTGGTGCGGCTGGTCGGCTTCGGTGCGAACACGCTCGACTTCGAGGTGCTGTTCTGGAGCCGTAACGTGTTCCGCATCGAACAGACCAAGAGCGAGATCCGCTCTGCCATCCTCGAAGCGTTCCGGACCACAGGGACATCGCTCAGCCCCACCGCCAGCGGAACCCTGCAGGTGGCCATGTTACCGATGCGCCCGGAGACGGTCGGGTAAGCCGCGACCAGGAGTCATCGCACCTCTGCTGGGATATGGGATGAGGCCTCAGTCCACACTGAAATAGTCCCCGCTCTGGTAGTGGCCGTCGGCCTCCTTCTGCAATTGCATCAGGATGTCGTTGGCCAGGCTGCTGGCGCCGAAGCGGAACCAATGGTTGCTGAGCCATTCGGGGCCGAGCTCCTCCTTCACCATCATCAGGTAATGCAGCGCCTCCTTGCTCTTGCGGATGCCGCCGGCGGGCTTCATGGCGATCATCTGGCCGGTCTTCAGGTAGTGGTCGCGGATGGCGTGCAGCATCACCAGCGTCACTTCCATGGTGGCCGCCGGGTTGATCTTGCCGGTGCTGGTCTTGATGAAGTCGGCGCCTGCGGCGATGGCGATGTCGCTCGCCAGGCGCACCTTGTCGTAGGTGCCCAGTTCACCGGTCTCCAGGATCACCTTCAAGCGCGCATCGCCGCAGGCTTCCTTGATGGCCGCGATCTCGTCGAACACGAAGTTGTAGTCCCCGCTGTGGAACTTCCCGCGACTGATCACCATGTCGATCTCGTCGGCACCCTCGCTCACAGCGAACTTGGTGTCGGCGATCTTCACGCTCTTGGGCGCCTGTCCACTGGGGAAGGCGGTGCTCACGCTGGCCACCAGCACGCCGCTGTTGCCCAGGGCCTTCTTCGCCACCTTCACCAACGAGGGGTACACGCACACAGCGGCCACCGTGGGCAGGCCGGGTAGAGCATCATGAGGGTGCATGGCTTTATAACATAGCTGCTGCACCTTGCTGGGCGTGTCGGCCCCTTCCAGCGTGGTGAGGTCGATCATGCTCAGGGCGAGCTTCATGCCCTGCACCTTGGTCTCCTTCTTGATGCTGCGCGTCTTGATGCGGGCCACGCGCTCCTCGATGCCCACCTGATCGATGGTGGGGCTGGTGCGGGGGGTGGGAAGGGCGATGAGCTGAGGCTTGGCGGCGGCGGGCATGGTGCGAAAATACCGATCAAGGTCGGTCAACAGCATATCTTTGGAGTATAATGCTCGATTGGCGCGAACATATCACCAGTGACCCTCAGGTCATGCTGGGCAAGCCGTGCATTAAAGGTACGCGGATCCCTGTGGAATTGATCGTTCGGAAGTTCGCCGCCGGGGAAACGGAGGCTGACCTGTTGCGGGGCTATCCGCGGCTTTCTCACGCAGCCATCCAAGCGGCTCTCCTATTCGCTGCCGAGGCCGTGGGATCGCAGTTCCCGGCACGAAAGATCTCGTGATGCAGTTCGTGGCGGACGAAAGCGTCACGATGGACATCGTCCTGGCATTGCGTAAGCAAGGTCATGTCGTGCTTGCCATTTGTGAAGCCTATCCATCCATGTCCGATGAGGAGGTGCTGTCCATTGCATTGGCCCGCGGTGAGGTCCTGCTCTCCGAGGATAAGGACTTCGGCGAGCTGGTGTTCAACAAGCAGCTGCCTCATTCCGGAGTGGTGCTTTTCAGGCTTGATGGTATGCGTGCGGAGGAAAAAGTTGCGCGCGTGGTGATGGTGATCGGCAGCAAAGGAAGCAAGCTGCAACATGCCTTCACCGTGATCGATGGGCAGAAGGTCCGGAGTAGAAGCTCGGCCAGCCGCCCCTGACCCTTTTTTGGATCCAGTACCTTCGCTGCGTATTTTCATGACCGAAAAGTCTGCCCACATCCACCCCGTCTTCGACCGCCTGCTGCAGCGCTCCGACAAAGAGGCGCTGCTCGGCCAGCACGGGCTGTGCATCTGGATGACCGGGCTCAGCGGAAGCGGCAAGAGCACCATCGCCGCCGAACTGGAACGTCAGTTTCATGCGCAAGGCATCCACAGCATGGTGCTGGACGGCGACAACGTGCGCACCGGCATCAACAACAACCTGGGATTCAGCGAGGCCGATCGCACCGAGAACATCCGCCGCATCGCCGAAGTGGCCAAGCTCTTCGTGGGCAACGGTACGGTGACCATCTGCTGCTTCGTTTCCCCCACCATCGCCCTCCGCGAGCAGGCGAAGGGCATCATCGGTGCGGAGGACTTCATCGAAGTGTTCGTGGACACCCCCCTGGAGGAGTGCGAGCGCCGCGATGTGAAAGGCCTCTACGCCAAGGCCCGCGCCGGTGAGGTGAAGGATTTCACGGGCATCAGCGCGCCGTTCGAGGCACCTGACCAGGCGGACGTGGTCGTGTCCACCACAGGCCGTATTCCGGATGATTGTGCCGGCGACATCTTCGCATTCATCCTACCGCAGATCAAGCGGAACTAACATGCAAAGCACCGCAGAGTACGCAGAGTTCGCAGAGCGGTTGACCTCGTCTCCCTGCGCATTCCTTTGCGTGCTCTGCGCTCTCTGCGGTTAATAAGACCATGGTTCGAATTAGACGATCATGCATTCCTACCGACTTACCCACCTGAAGGAACTGGAGAGCGAGAGCATCCATATCCTGCGCGAGGTACACGCCCAGTTCGAGAACCCTGCCCTGCTCTTCAGCGGCGGCAAGGATTCCATCGTGTGCTTCCACCTCGCCCGCAAGGCCTTCCACCCGGCCAAGGTGCCCTTCCCCTTGGTCCACATCGATACCGGGCACAACTTCGAAGAGACGATGACCTTCCGCGATGCGCTGGTGGAGCGCTACGGCGCCAAGCTGATCGTGGGCAGTGTGCAGGCCAGCATCGACAGCGGCCGTGTGCAGGAGGAAACGGGCTACTACGCCAGCCGCAACAAGCGTGACCCTGTTGGACACCATCGAGCAGCACAAGATCGACTGCGCCATCGGCGGTGGCCGGCGCGATGAGGAGAAGGCCCGGGCCAAGGAGCGCGTGTTCAGCCACCGCGACGAGTTCGGTCAATGGGACCCCAAGAACCAACGGCCCGAGCTGTGGGACCTGTACAACGGCCGCAAACGCATGGGCGAACACTTCCGCGCCTTCCCCATCAGCAACTGGACGGAGATGGACGTGTGGCAGTACATCCTGCACGAGGGCATCGACATCCCCAGCATCTACTTCAGCCACGAGCGCGAGGTGTTCGACCGCGATGGCGTGATCTACGCGAACAGCGCGTTCATGCGCCTGAAGCCGGAGGAGAAGCCCCGTCAGATGCGCGTGCGCTTCCGCACCATCGGCGACATGAGCTGCACCGGTGCGGTGGATTCACCGGCGAGCACCTTGGAAGAGATCATCGCCGAGGTGGCCTCATCACGCGTGACCGAGCGGGGCAGCCGACAGGACGATAAGCGCAGCGAAGCGGCAATGGAGGACAGGAAGAAAGAAGGCTATTTCTGATCAGATGATCAGAAAATCAGATGATCAGAAAATGAAGGACGGATACCTGGACATGGACCTGCTCCGCTTCACCACAGCGGGCAGCGTGGACGACGGAAAGAGCACACTGATCGGCCGCTTGCTCTACGATAGCAAAGCCATCTTCGACGACCAGTTGGAGGCGGTGGAAAAGGCCAGTGCCAAGCGTGGCACCGGCGAAGTGGACCTCAGTCTGTTGACCGACGGACTGCGCGCCGAGCGGGAACAGGGCATCACCATCGATGTGGCCTACCGCTATTTCGCCACACCGAAGCGCAAGTTCATCATCGCCGATACGCCGGGGCACATCCAGTACACGCGCAACATGGTCACCGGAGCCAGCACGGCCAACCTGGCGATCATCCTGGTGGATGCGCGCAAAGGCATCCAGGAACAGACCAACCGCCACGCCTTCATCGCCTCGCTCCTGGGCATCCCGCACGTGGTGTTCTGCATCAACAAGATGGACCTCGTGGACTACGACCGGTCCGTGTTCGAGCGCATCCAGAAGGAGCTGGAGGATTTCAGCAGCAAGCTGGAGGTGAAGGACGTGAACTTCGTGCCCATCAGTGCACTGAAAGGCGACATGGTGGTGGAGCGCGGCGAGCGCATGCCGTGGTACCAGGGCCCCACGCTGATGTACCTGCTGGAGAACGTACACATCGCCGGCGACCACAACCACATCGACCGCCGCTTCCCGGTGCAGTGCGTGATCCGCCCCATGACCACCGAACACCATGATTTCCGCGGCTTCGCGGGCCGGGTGGCCGGCGGCATCTTCCGCAGTGGCGATGCCGTGCAGGTATTGCCCAGCGGCTTCCAGAGCACCATCAAGAGCATCCACATCGGCGATGAGGAAGTGCAGGAGTGCTATGCCCCCCAAAGCGCGGTGATCACCCTAGCCGATGAGATCGATATCAGTCGCGGCGACATGCTCGTGGGACCCAACAGCCCGCCCGAGAGCAGCCAGGACGTGGAGGTGATGCTCTGCTGGTTCAACGAGCGCCCCCTGCAACCCGGCGGCAAGTATGCCCTGCGCCACACCAGCAAGGACGCCCGCTGCATGGTGAAGGAGGTGCGCTACAAGATGGACATCAACACCCTGCGCAAGGCCGATGATGCCCAGATCCGCATGAACGACATCGGTCGGGTGCTGTTGCGTACCACGGTGCCGCTGCACACGGACAAATACGCCCGCAACCGTCACACGGGTAGCCTGATCCTGATCGACGAAGGGACGAACGAAACGGTGGCGGCGGGGATGGTGGTGTGAGGGGCTGGATCGTTCGTAAGGAGCGTCCGGATCATTTGCTTGTACAAGCAAATAATGAAATCCCTCAGGTCTCTGATGATCAGATACTTGAACGATCGGCCCAGCATACCCGATCATCGTGCTACACCCAGCACCTAAAGAGATAACCTATTGATATCCAATACATTTGCCCGCCTTTTTTGCCCATGACACTTCCATGACTATTTGCTTGTATAAGCAAATAGAGAAGTCAACCCGTTAACCCCTGAAAACGCAGAAGGGGCCGACCTTCCGGCCAGCCCCTTCGCACACTGTTCAACTGATCACTTCAGCGTGAAGCGGATCGGCAGGTTGTACTGCACGGTCACGGCTTTACCACGCTGCTTACCGGCTTTCCAGGCGGGCATGTTCTTCACCACGCGTAAGGCCTCTTCGTCACAACCACCTCCAATACCGCGCAGCACCTTCGCATCACGGATCTTGCCGTCCTTGTCCACCACGAAGGTCACGTAGACCACACCGGAGATACCGGCGCTGTTGGCCATTTCGGGGTATTTGATGTTCTTGCCGAGGTACTTGAAGAGCTCCGCCTCCCCACCCGGGAAGCTCGGCATCTCTTCCACGATGGTGAAGATCTGCTCTTCCTCCACCTCTTCCTCCTGGCGCTCCACCTGTTGCACTTCGGTGTTGTCGTCCACTTCGTTATCGATCTGCTCCACCTCCACCACTTCCTCATCATCCTCTACGATCTCCAGCACGGTGGTAGGTGCAGGGGGCGGAGGGGGCGGAGGGGGCGGTGCAGCACTGGGCGGTATCACCTCTTCCTCCAGCAGGTCCAGTTCCAACTGGCCCAGGGTGTCCAACTTTTCGGTGAAGGCGGTCCACTCAAATGCCACCAGGGTCAGGGCCAGACCGGCCAGCAGACCGGTGAACATGAAGCTGGTCTTGCGGCCTTCCAGTTCAGCCTCGGGATTTTTGCGCGCTTCCATGGGTGTGTCGTTTCAAGGCGGTACACGTCTTCCGCCCGGAGGTTCAAAACTAAGCAACCTTCGTGGATCCGGCAGACCGTTCCTTGTTCCAACGGTGCCTGAGGTGGATCGCCCCGGCCAGCGCACCCACGGTATTGGCGATGGCATCGTTCACATCCCCATGCCGCCCCAAGGCCTGCAGCTGTTGCATCGCCTCGGTGGCCAGTCCATACCCCACTGAGAGCAGCACGGACCAGACCAGGAGCTGACCGGTGCGTGCTGTGCGCTTGAAGCCATGTCCCAGCAGTACGGTAAGCACCCCGAACAACACGGCGTGCACCGGCTTGTCCAGACTGAAGAGGTCCGCCCAATCCCACTGAGGGAGCGTGCGGCCCGGCATCAGGCAGAGCACCAGGATCAGCAGGGCCCAGAGCAGGGCCGGCGCCCAAGCACGGAGCACCATCAGCCCACCACGGCGGTGTACTGCTCGGCGCTCAGCAGACCGTCGAGTTCGCTGCGGTCACTGATCTTGATGCGCACCATCCAGCCCGCACCATAAGGGTCGTTGTTCACCGAGGCAGGCTCGTCGGCCAGGGCATCGTTCACCGCCAGCACCGTACCGGTCACCGGCATGAACAGGTCGCTCACGGTCTTCACCGCTTCCACCGTGCCGAACACGGCTTCGCGGGCCACCTCCTGCCCCACGGTATTGATGTCCACGAAGACGATGTCCCCCAGCTCGCTTTGGGCGAACTCGGTGATGCCGATGACGGCTTCGTCACCTTCAATGCGGATCCATTCGTGGTCCTTCGTGTACTTCAGTTCTGCGGGGAAGTTCATGGGATGGGGTGCTGTTGCGGGGCGAAATTAGACCACGGCGGTCACTGTGCGAGGGTGAAGCGCAGACTGATGCCGGCGTTGGTGTTGGCACTGGGGAAGCTGGTGGAGATCACCGGGGTGTTAACCACCCGCTCGTAGAACGCGCGGATGTTCAGGCGCTGATTAAGCACGTAGTCCGCGCTGGTCTTGATCGAGAGGATGTTCTGTCCGGCGGTCACCTGGTTCTGGCGCTCCTCCATCTTGCGGATCACCGTGGCATTGTCGCGCAAGCTCAGGTCCACTCGCAGGTTGAGGTCGCTCTTGGGGGTGTTGCCACCAATGGCGAAGGGGAACTTCACGTTCTTGAAGCGATAGCCGGTGCCCACGACGTACTCCTTCCCGCGCACCTCGGTCACCTGATAGTTGGTGAGGCTCAGGCTGAGGTTGCGGTCGCGGTTGTACTCCACCTTCAGCAGCATGCTGTTCTTCAGCGTCGCATCGAAGCTGGCCAGCGGACGCATCACCTCCTGGATGGTGATCACCGAGATCTGGCGCTCGGGAATGAAGTTGCCCGCAGCGTCCACCTCATTACCACCGGGCACAAAGAGCAGGTTGGTCTGGTAGTTGGCGATGCTGAAGTTGCTTCGGTAGCTGTTCTTCAGGGTGAAGGTGCGGAAGTACTTCGCGAAGAGCGGGATCTTGGTGAGGCCGTCATAGGTGATGTCCCAGTTGGGCATCGGCAGCTGCTTGAACGGGTTGAGGTTCACCCGATCTGGAGACTTACCCGTGTAGGCCGCCAGGAAGGCGGGGATGACCACGTCCTGGTTGAGCGGGCCATAGCCGGTGTGGTAGCCGGTGGCGGGATCGAACTCGGAGTTGGCATTGCCTTCCGCCAGGCGTGCACTGATCAATGGCCGATACTCCAGCACCCGCTCAAAGACGGCGTTCACGAAGTTCTCATCGTCGTTGCTGAAGGCGGTGGGCCAGGTGAGCATGCTTACGCTGAAATTGCCGAGGTCACGCGGGCTGTCGTTCACATATGTATTGAGACTGTCGTTCCAGCGGAAGAAGGAGCTGCGGTTCTCGGCGATGGTGCGGTTCGCACTCACTTCAATGCGCATGCCTTTGAACGGCTCCAGCGACACGCGTCCATTGATGGTCTCGTTGCGCGTGGTGGTGTAGGGGTTGAAGATGGACGGTGTGCGCACCAGCCAATCGTTGCCGGCGGCGGTGGTGGCGAAGTCCCGTACCAGGTCGCCACTGAGGTCGTGGTTCTGTTGGCCAAGGATGAATCCGATGCCCGGCGCCTCGAAGTTGTCCATACCAAGCGCGTTGGTGCTGCGCGCATAGCCAGGGAGCAAGGTGCCCGATGTCTGGCTGTACGTGATCGTACCTGTACGCAGCGTCATCATCACCCGCGCCAGCCCTTCGAGCACGTTGATCTTCTTGGGCTCGTCGGTCTTCGTAGCGGTGGAGTCCTTGGCAGAGGTGCGGGTAGGCGCCTTGCCCTTGCCCGGCGCCTTGCCTTTGCCCTTGTCGTTGATCTTCTTGAGGTACTTCGACTTGTTGTACAGGTTCACGAAGTTGAACTGGCCGTTCACTGCGATGTTCTGCGAATTCTGGATGGTATTGCCCAGCGTATCCTGCGTGAAGGGCGCACGGTCCCATTGGTAGCCCGCGGTGTACGTGGTATTGGCCGTGATCCAATCGGTCAGGGGGAATTTGTCCAACGGCAGGGTGTAGTTCAACCCGATGGTATGGTCGTATCGGGTCACTTCACCGAAATCGCGCACACTGGTCAGCACACTGTCCTTCCATAGTTCATATTCGTCCCTGAACTTGGGGTTCACACGCCCTGGCGTTTCTCCGATCACGGCCAGGTTGTTGGCGTTGTAATCCAGCTTCAGGCTCTTGGTCAGCTCGTACCGGAAGCCATATTGGCTCATCCAGTTGAAGTTCTTGTTGTAGGTGGCTTGTGGCGGCAGCGATTCGATGTCCGGGTTGGGACGCACCAGCCGCTCCAGATACATGCGGTCAACAGACGTGCGGATGGAGACCTGCTTGAAGCCCATGTTGAAGTTGAGGTCCTTCACCAGCTTCAACCACTTGCTCTTGCTGATGAAGCCGATGTCCTTGAACGGCTCAATGGTCTTGGGCTTCGCATTGAACTGGTAGGCAATGGCCCCGCGGTAGGTGCGGGTGTTCTCGAAGGCCGTGTTCACATCGAAGTACTCTTGATCGGAGTAGGCATAGGTGAACGTAAGGTTCTCCACATCAAAGAACTGCTCCTTGGCCCCTGCAGCGCGCTCCTTGCGCACGTTGGTGAGGTTGATGCTGCGTCGCCGCGTGTAGGTGCGGGTCTCCTTCAACCGTTCACGGCGCTCCTCGCGTGTCAGTGTCCTCGTGGCTTCTTTGAATTCAATATCCGGATTGAGCGGGTCGAACTGCGGGTTGATGATCTGCTCTGAGTAGCCCACATAGAGCGGAATGCGCACATTGCTCTCCGACGGCAGGAACTTGCCCAGTTCCAGGTTCGCCGACACATCCAAGCCATAGCGCGTGTCGCGTTGGCGCTCGCTTACCCGCTTGTCGATGCTACCCCAGAACGGCGTGCTGTAGTTACCAGCGATGCTTACGTTGCCCAGGTCGGCAAGCTGAGCGTTCACCCGCGCCAGAGCCGCCCAGCCACCGCGCTGATCGAAGTCGGTCAGGCGCAATTCGTTCACCCAAACTTCCACACACTGCGGCAGGCCATCGTCCGCGCGCCATGGATTGGCTTCTTCCCCATCCCGCTTGGGATTGCGGATGCCGATCATCACCGTGCTCATCTGGCTGAGGTTCGGATTGCCTTTGACGAACACCCGACGATCGCCGTCCGTGCTCGCATAGCGTGTGTTGCGCGGGAACCCGGCCTGATCTCGTTCGATCTTGACGTCGTTGAGCTTGGCGAACTCGATGATCATGTTATTGTCCTCCGGCCACACGTTGAACGCATCGCGGTTGAAGAACTCCGAGGGTTGTACAGGGATCTCATACTCGTAATAGTTCTCCTCGTAATCGTTGCCCAAACGAACG
>JALOLX010000070.1 GCA_025455765.1 Flavobacteriales bacterium
TGGCGGCACCGTGGGCACCTTCGAGGCGATGGACGGCACCAGCGTCAGCTATGTGGACATGGCCGGTGGTGCCTTGTTCTTCACCCCCAGCTATTGGCTTGGTATATCCTGGCATCACCTTAACCGCCCCAACCAATCCTTGCTGCTCAACGAGTCGCGGGTGCCCATGCGCTTCAGCATGCACGGCGGTTATCGCATGACCTTGCGTACACCGGTGATCAAGGAGCATCCGCAAAGCGTGGTGTTCGCGTTCAACTACCGCAGCCAGGAGAAGTACGATCAGTTGGATGTGGGGGCCTACTTCGAGCGCGATCCCTTCTTCGCGGGGATCTGGTTCCGCGGCATCCCCATCATGAAGGCCTATGCGCCCGGTTATGCGAACAACGACGCGGTCGCTCTGCTCGTCGGGTTCAAGGTGAACGACCTGCGCAACGACCTGCGCATCGGATACAGTTACGACATCACCATCTCGCGCCTGGCCGGCCATAGCGGCGGCGCACACGAGCTCACCTTGGGGTACGACATCGTTCAGCCCTACAAGAAGCGCTCGGCCACGCGTCGGCGCATCGTTCCCTGCGCCAAGTTCTAAGCACCAGCTTTGCATCTCCTGAAGGAACAACCTCGGAGTCCATCGTTCAAGAGATCCTGAAGAGGCGATCTCCGCACTACTGCCCCGCGCGTTCGCTCAGTTCCAGCCAGCGGTCGGTCATTCGGTCCAGTTCCTTCACGGCGCGCTCCAATTCGATGGAGTGCTCCATCATCTGATGATGGTCGCCAGTACCGGTGGCCATCAGCTGCAGCAGCTGTTCCTTCCGCGCTTCCAGGTCCGGCATCTGCTTATCGATGCGTTCAAGCTCCAACCGCTCGGCGTAGGTAAGCTTCTTCCGTAGTGGTGCTTCAGTTGCGGTCTCCCGCACTTCCCGTTCCACTTTTTCAGCGCGCGGGCGTTCGCTCTCGGCCTTTTGTTTGTCGCGCAGGTCGGTGTAGCTGCCCACCCATTCCTTCACGCGGCCCTCGCCTTCAAAGACCAGCAGCTTGGTGCAGATCTTGTCCATGAAGAAGCGGTCATGGCTTACGATGAGCAGGCACACGTCGAGGTCCACCAGGAAGTCCTCCAAGGCGTTCAGCGTGGGGATGTCCAGGTCGTTGGTGGGCTCATCCAGGATCAGCACATCAGCACAGTACACAGGTACAGCCGGCGCCGCTCGCCACCGCTGAGGGTGCTGACGTATTGGTACTGCTTTTCCTTGTCGAACAGGAAGCGTTCCAGCAGGGCTGAAGCAGTAAGGGTGCGTCCTTTGTTCAGCGGGATCACCTCGGCGATATCGCGCACCACCTCGATGATGCGCTTGTCCTCGCTGATCGGGAGCCCCTGTTGGTCGAAGGTGCCGAGGATCACGGTGTCACCGATGCTCACGGTGCCCTGATCGGGCTTCATGCGCCCCACGAGCAGTTCGATGAAGGTGCTCTTGCCGATGCCGTTGGGTCCTACGATGCCGATGCGATCGCCCCGTTTGAGCGAGTAGCTGAAGTGGCTGACGATGGGCCTGTAGGTCTCGGGCTTTTCAGGAGTACCGAAGGCCTTGGTGAGGTTCCGCGCTTCGATCACCTTGCCGCCGAGGCGTTCGGTCTTCACATCGATCTTCACTTCGTCGCGGTCGAAGCGGCGTGTGGCCTGGGCCTTTATCTCATCGAACTTGTCCAGGCGGCTTTTACTCTTGGTACCCCGCGCACGCGGCATCTTGCGCACCCATTCCAGTTCGCTGCGCATCAGTCCGCGCAGGTGCTGTTGGGTGGCGTCGCGCACCTCATCGAGCAGGGCCTTCTTCTCCACGTAGTAGCTGTAGTTGCCCTTGAAGCGGGTGAAGGCCCCGAACTCCATTTCGATGATCTCATCACACACGCTGTCGAGGAAGTAGCGGTCGTGTGTCACCAGCAGCAGGGTCATGGCCGGCGTGTTGAGCTCGTTCTCCAACTGCTCGATCATGTTCAGGTCGAGGTGGTTGGTGGGCTCATCGAGGATCAGCACATCGGGCGCGTTGATCAGCACCTTGGCCATGGCCAGACGCTTTTGTTGGCCACCGCTGAGGGTGTTCACGGGCTGCTCCATATCGCGCAGGCCGAAGCGGTGGAGCAGGCTTTTTACGCGGGCCTCATGGTCCCAGGCATGCAGTTCGCCCATGCGGTCCACAGCGGCCTGCATGTCGCGCTCGTCGGCCTGTCTGGCCACCGCATGTTCATAGGCGCGAATGGCGTTGGAGAGGGGATCGTCCTGGTCCAGCATCTCATCCACCAAGCTGTGCGTGGCGGTCATCCGCACGTTCTGGTCCAGATAGCCTACGCGAAGCCCCTTGTTGAAGGTGACAATGCCTTCATCGGCGGTTTCCACCCCGGCGATGCACTTCAGCAGAGTGCTTTTACCTGTGCCATTCCGCGCAACGATGGCGGTCTTCTGGCCTTTTTCCAGGCCAAAGGACACGTCCTTGAACAATTGGCGCGGCCCGTACCGTTTGGCAAGGCGTTCGACAGAGAGGACGTTCATGGGGCCGCGAAGGTAGCCCACAGGTCAGTGGTGGTCCTCCATCATGGCCGCCCGCTGGGTAAGCTCATGGTAGCAGAGCACATCGTCGGCGAAGCAGTGGATCACCATGCTTTTCCGACTGGCGTTCGGCGTGGACATTTTTTTTCCGCCGTGCAGCAGATTGGCATGCCAGAAGAGCACGTCGCCAGGTTCGGCGAGCAGTTCACTGCGCTCGAAGTTCCCCTCAGCGATCGACCGTTCGATGGCTTGCTCGTAGCGCAGATAGGCTTCCTGACCGATGACGAAGCGGTTGCCTCCGTGATCGTACTGACCATTGAGGAGGTAGGGTAAGCGGTGGCTGCCGGGGTGATACACCAGCGGACCGTTGTCGGGTGTGATCCGTTCCAGGGCGATCCAGGCAGCGGTCATATACCCCAGCGGATGGGTGGTCATATGGATGCTGTCGCTGTGGGCCGCCTGCTCGCTTCCGGTGAGGAAGTTGATGCTTTGGAACACGCGCATCTGACGGCCAAGGAGGAAGTCCATCACATCGAGGATGCGCCGGTCATGAACGTACCGACGCAGCACCTCACTGTGGTGGAACGCGAACATGATCTTACGTCCGGTGAAGTTGAAGTCGACGACCTTGTCCCTGATCAGCCGGTCGATCTCGGCATTGATCTCGTTCACTTCCTGCGGGCTGAACAAGCCGCGGATGACCAGGTAGCCGTTGGCAGGCCAGGCCAGTATTCCTTGTCGTGTGGCCTCATCGAAGCGCTGCAGCCCGGGGTGAGCGGCCAACTGCGCCACACCTTGTTCGGTATCCAGCCAGGGGAGCTCTTCTGTACGGGTGGCGGGAAGGATGGAGCTGTTGACCGGCATCAGCACACTGCGCTGGATGCCGTATTTATGGTACATGCGGCGGGCATGCGCAAGCTTCCGCAGGTTGAATAGATTGAGCAGCACATAGAGGCCCTTGATCTTCCTCAATGTGCCGTAATACCGGTCAAGCCATTTGCGCATGCGCAGTCACGTGTTGCATGCGAAAGTAACCGACAACCATCACTGGTCGTTCTCCTTCAACAGCTTCGCAATGTCGCCGATGAGCCGGTCCACATCGGCAGGAGAAGTGCCATCGTAGAAGCCCCGCAGACGGCGTTGCGGGTCCACCAGCACGAAGTTCTCCGTGTGAACGAAGTCGTCCGGCCCTCCATCCCCTTCATCCAGCACAGCGAAGTAGCTCTTGCGGGCCAGGTCGTAGATCTGCGCGCGTTCGCCGGTCAGGAAGCGCCAGCGTTCGGGATCGGCGTTGTGTTTGGCGGCGTAGGCGGCCAATACCGGTACGGAGTCCATTTCAGGGGTCACCGAATGGGAGAGGAGCAGGAGGCGGGGCTCGTTCCGGTAGGCAGCCTGCACGCGTTCCAGTTGCACGGTCATCTTCGGACAGATGGTGGCACAGGTGGTGAAGAAGAAGTCGGCCACGATGATGCGTTCCCCGGCATCGGCCAGTGTGAAGCGCCCACCGAACTGGTCGATGAGGTTGAAGTCCTTGATGTGGTGTTCGCCCGTCACCCCTTTCAGCGACGGGTCCACCAGACGAGGGTCGAGCTGCGATGGATGGTAGATGGGCAGGGTGTCGGCCGGCTTCAGGATGAAGTAGGCGCTGATGACCAGTGCGGCGAAGAGTGCGAGAAAGACGATGATCCGAGTGCGCATGGTCAACGCATGTCGAAGGTGTATGCCAGGCTGAGGATCCACTGCTGCCCCGGCCAGGATACCTGGGTGTCGCGGTCGTGGATGATCGATACGCCGAGCTCCTGGTCCTTCTTGATCTTCACGTCGGTACCGACCTGGTAGCGGATGCCGGTGTAGCGCATGCCCTGGAAGCCCGCCCAAGTGAAGAACTCCACGGTGAACTGCGGATCGTACTTGAAGTCGGGAACGTTATAGGTGGCCCCGAAGCGGTTCCGTAGCACTTCGCGCCGCTCACCAAAAGGCCGGTAATTGTGCTGGTAGGAGAAGCGATAGTCCAGTTCCAGGCGATCGAACTCTTTCTTCATGGAGATGCGCATTCCGCTGCGGTGCCGGTTGCGCGCGCCGTTGCGGAAGGCCACCCGCTGTTCCACGCCCACGTTGATCCAGTCCGCCAGCTTGTAGCGTGCGCTGCCGTCCAGGAACACCTGACCGCCATCAGCCAGTTCATCCCCGGTGCGATAGCCAGCTTCGGCGGCCAGGTCCAAGCGTTTGTATGCTTCTTTGCCGATGAGCTCATGCAGGAACATGGGAGCGTCCATTTTGGTCCCAACGCTGACCCACAGTCCATTGTTCCGCGTAGGGCGCAATGCATCTTGTGCACTTGATACCAATGCGCAGGCAACACCAATGAGCAGGCCGAGAACGCGCATGGGATCAATAACGCAGGATCGTGATCGTCGGAACGTTCACGATGTCGCGGCGGCCATCGATCTCCGCTGAACGGAATACACCCTCCCGGCAACCATCATTGTCGCATTCGCTGATGGCGTACACACGGTAGGGGCCTTTGCGCAGCCATGGGAAGCGGAACTCGCCGTTGGGCCCGGTGCGGGTATCGTCATCGTGGTATTGTCCGTCGCCGTAAATGATGAAAACGCGCTCGTCCACCGCCGGAAAGGGATCATCCAGGGGGTTGCCGCTGAGCGATACGTTCTGCATCAGTACCACACCCCGTATCTCGGCCCGGCCACCATCGCCGGGTTCCTTGGAGCAAGCAGTGAGGAAGAGGACGGCAGAGAGCAACAGAGCAGCGCGCATGGTGATGTTAAGAGGCCGTGAAGGTAGCGTGAACATCGTTCAGCTGCCCGCATAGATGCGTTCCACCAAGGCGCTGTATTTGGTGACGATCTGTTTCCTGCGCAGCTTCAGGGTGGGGGTGAGTTCGCCACCGTCAATGGTCCATTCCTGGGGCAGGAGTTCGATCTTTTTCACCTGTTCCCACTGGCCCAACCCTTCGTTGGCCTGCGTCACCTCTTTGAAGATGCGCGACCGGATGCGCTCATCGGCGATGACCTGTTCACGGCTGGTGAAGGGGATCCCCTTGCGCTCGCAGTAGTCCTTGAGGAAGTTGAATTCGGGCACTACCAATGCAGCGGGGAAGTTGCGGTTCTCACCGATCACCATCACCTGCTCGATGAAGCGCGAGGCCTTCAACTTGTTCTCCATCACCTGCGGAGCCACGTACTTGCCGCCGCTGGTCTTGAAGATCTCCTTCTTGCGGTCGGTGATGCGCAGGAAGCCCTCGCTGGTGATCTCGCCGATGTCGCCGGTATGCAGCCAACCGTCCGCATCAATGGTCTGGCGCGTCATTTCCTCGTCCTTGTAGTAGCCGATCATGATGTTCGGTCCTTTGGCAAGGATCTCGCCATCCTCCGCGATCCGCACCGTGACACCGGGGATCGGTCTACCCACGGAGCCGAAGCGCAGGCCGTCGTTGCGCTGGTCGTTCACGGTGATCACCGGCGACGATTCCGTGAGGCCGTACCCCTCCATCACCGGTATGCCAGCCGCGTTGAACACGCGCGCCAGACGGGGTTGCAGGGCGGCGCTGCCACTGGCCACCACGCGACAATTCCCCCCCAGGGCCGCCTGCCACTTGCTGAAGATGAGCTTGCGGGCGATGGCCAGCTGGATGTTGTACCACGGACTGCGGCCGTGTACTTCGTAACGGTGGCCCAGCTCCAGCGCCCAGAAGAAGAGGGTGCGCTTCACACCGGTCAGCGCGTCCCCTTTGGCCACGATCTTGTCGTAGATCTTCTCCAAAAGACGGGGTACCGCTGTGAACACGTCCGGCGCAACTTCACGGATGCGATCGCCCAGGTCGTCGAGGCTCTCCTGGAAGTGGATGCTCACCCCGGAATACATGTAGAGGTACATGAGCATCCGCTCGTAGATGTGCGACAGCGGCAGGAAGCTGATGCAGCGCGCATTGTGGTCCACCGGGAAGCGGGTCATGCTGGCGATGACGTTGCTGAGGATGTTGCGGTGGGTGAGCATTACTCCCTTTGGACGTCCGGTGGTGCCGCTGGTGTAGATGATGGTGGCCAGGTCATCGGGCTTCACCTGGGCCTTGTAGGCGCTGAGGGTGGGGATATCACTATCCTGTCCCAGCGCGGCCACGGCTTCCCAATGCGTGTGGTCGGGCAGGCGATCGAAGCTGTAGAGCTTTTGCAGGGCCGGGCAGCTGGCCTGGGCCTGTTGGGCCTTGCCCATGATCTCGGCATTGCTGCCGAAGAAGATCTTGCTCTCCGAGTGGTTGAGCACGTAGGCGAAATCCTCGGCGCTGCTGGTGGGGTAGATGGGAATACCGATGGCACCGATGCGCAGCACGGCCTGGTCCACCAGGCACCACTCGCTGCGGTTGCCGCTCGCAATGGCCACCCGGTCGCCCGGCTTGATGCCCAGCTGCATGAGGCCCAGCGCGATGCGGTCGGCCCGTTCGATGAGCGCGCGTGTGCTGATGCCTTCCCAGCGGTCACCGACCTTGCTGGCAATGGCGATCTCCTTGGGATGTGCGGCGAGCTGATGCTCGGGCAGGTCGTGCAGTCGGGTCGGCTCCATGGTCCCAAATTAACGGTACGGAAGCATTCCCGGTTCAAGCGGCACTATTGGACGCCGTGAACAGCGGCTCAACCATCGGCCGCTTCAGCCAGCGCCTCTAGGTATCGATCGATGTAGCGGTCCAGCTGGCGGGCCTTGTACTGCATCACGTACCGGGGATGTTCCAAGGCGATGACCCGGTGGAACAGGCCCAGCCGATCGTTGAGCCGGGTGAAGTAGCCGGCGTTCTTGCCGGTACCAATGCAGAGCACGAGATCGCGCCGCATGCCGGCATCCACCAAGGTCCGCAGCCAGTGTTCCACAAAGGGGGTCACCGCCCGCTCCAGCGCCTTGTCATCGTAGTAGTTCAGGTTGATGGGACCTCCGTTCGGTCCCTCCTTCACAAAGCCCAACGGACAGACGGCATGCACGTAGATGCGCTCATAGAACGCGGCTGCACCGCCCGCCGCACGCACCATGCGGTAGAAGAAGTCACTGCTCGGTTCGTGCGTTTGAATTCCGTTCACCGGAATGCCCAGATCCTGCGCGCACCGCTTGGTATCGGTGAAGGAGAGGCCCGTACTGCCAGCGCCGAGCCGACCGGGATTGATCCCCAGCATCAGCGTACGCGGTCGGTCATCGTTGTAGAAGCGCCGATGGAATTCTGTAACGATGCGTCTGACCTCCCCGCCATGCGGACCATTGAAGGGGTCGAGCACGCCGATACCGGTCGG
>JALOLX010000071.1 GCA_025455765.1 Flavobacteriales bacterium
CCCCAACTGTCCAACCCCCAACTGTCCCACGCCCAACTGTCCAACCCCCAACTGCCCAACCCCCAACAGCTCCAACTCCCAACTGTTCCAACTCCCAACGTTGCAACCCCTCAAAACAACTCCTTCGGCAGTGCTCCTTCATGCTCCAACAGCCACTTCTTCCTCCATAGGCCCCCCACGTAGCCGGTCAACAGGCCGTCGGTGGCGATCACCCGATGGCAGGGCACGATGATCGGGATGGGGTTCGACCCGCAGGCATTGCCCACTGTGCGCCCCATGGCCCTTCCGCCGATGCTGGTGCCGATGTCCTGGTAGCTGCGTGTGCGACCAAAGGGGATACGCATGAGCGCTTCCCAGACCAGCTTCTGGAAGCGGGTGCCGAGCTGTTGTACAGGAAGGTCGAACTGCTTTCGGGTACCGGCGAAATAGGCGTTCAGCTGGCGTTCGGCCTCCTTCAATACGGCTGGGGGCTTGCTGGCCCGCACGGGAAGTGCATCGAAGGAGAGCCGGGTGATGAGCGCACCATCGCTCTCCACCCAAAGCTTGCCGATGGGGCTGTTGACCACCACCACATGGAACGGTGCGAACAGGGTGGGGGTGTTGGTGCGTATGCGTGCCATGCGTTCCGCTGGATATCTTCGGACAAAATAAGCACGATGGCCTGGTTCACCACAGACTACAATGCCTTCTTCAAGGACCTTGCGCGGCATAACAACAAGGAGTGGTTCGATGCCAACAAGGCCCGCTACACCCGCAGCGTAAAGGAACCGTTCGAGGCCTTCGTGGGCGACCTGATCGCGGCGGTTGCCAAGGTGGACAAGGGGGTGCAGATCACGCCCAAGGAGGCCATCTTCCGGTTGCACCGCGATGTACGCTTCAGCAAGGACAAGACCCCCTACAAGACCCGGATGTCCGCCATCGTATCGCGCGCTGGTCGCCACGACCATTCCGCCGCGGGTGTCTACCTGGAACTGGGACCGGAGAACGTGGGCATTTACGGTGGACAGTACATGCCGGAACGCGATGCCGTGCAGCAGATCCGGGAGCATATCGCAGCCCATGGCAAGGAGTTCCGAAAGCTCTACACGGCGAAGGCCTTCGTGGATCTGTTCGGTGAGATCCAAGGCGAGCGGAACAAGGTGCTGCCGGCCGAGTTCAAAGCGTTGGTGAAGGACGAGCCCTACCTCGCGAACAAGCAGTTCTATTTCATGGCCGAACTACCGCCAACATTGGTAACCTCACCGAAGCTGCTGGATACGGTGATGGAGCACTACCACGCCATGCGGCCGTTGAACAAGTTCTTCGCTCAGGCACTGGGCAAGGTAGGCTGATCGCAAGGGTGCCAAAAAGAAGAAGGGCGACCACTCGCGCGGCCGCCCCTCCTTTCACCAATCGGATACGCTTACTGCGCCTTGGCGGTAAGGGTGACGTCGAGTTCGATGTTGTCGTTCAGGATCATGTCCTTCGCGCCGGTGCTCCAAGCCACGCCGTACTTCTGGCGGTCGAAGGCGAGCTTGCCGGTCACCGTGGCCATGCCGTCAGCCTCGGTCACCGTTACGTCGGTCACCTTTTCTTCGTTGGTCTTGCCACGCACGGTGAGGTTACCGTACACGGTGTTGCCCTCCACGCGGGTGATGTCGAAGGTGGCGGTGGGGAAGCTGTCCACAGCAAAGAAGTCAGGGGACATCAGGTGGCCGATCAGCATGGCCTTGGTGCCCTGCTTGCTGCCATCGGGAGCGTAAGCGCTGTCCTGTGCAGCCATGCTCTTCAGGTCCACCACGAAACCACCAGCGGTGATCTGGGGGCCTTTCATGGCCAGCTTGCCGTCGGTGAGGCTAACGGTGCCGTAGTGGCTCTTCACACCCAGCATGGTGCCGGTCCACTTCACCGTGCTGGCGGCGGCGTCCACCATGTAGGTCTTTTCCATGGCGGCAAGAGCGGCCAGGCTGTCAGCGGTAGCCTTTTCTTTTTGAGCGGCGATCTCTGCCTCGCTCGGGCCACAGGCTACAATGGAAAGAACTGCGAATGCAGCTACAGAAAGGGAAAGGGCTTTCATGGTCGGTCTTCAGAGGTTGTGTTGGGTGGCAAAAGTAAGAAAAAACTTTCCATGGAAACAAAAACGATCGGCAAGTTTTGAACGATCGTTCTTAGGTCATTCTCAGGTCAGGTCTTAATGCGCTGCCATTCGACGCAGCAAGGGGGAGGGACGGTAGCGGTCTTCGCCATAGGTGGCTTGCAACCGTTCCAGCACGCGCAACCAATGCGCCGCGCCCTTTTCTTCGGCCCAGGCCAACAGACCCTTGGGATAGTTCACCCCCTTGGTCATGGCCAGGTCGATGTCCTTGGCACTGGCCACCTGCCAGAACAGCGCATCCGCCGCTTCGTTGATGAGCATGGCGAGGATGCGTTCGATGATCACGTTGGAAACCTCCGCCGGGTCTCCTGAGGTACGAAGGGACCCTGCGGCCTGGGCATGTCCCGCAGGGTCCTCTGCGAGAGACCCTGCGGAGGTCTGAGGTACGATCGCGCCGCTCGCATCATACTGGTAGTAACCGCGTCCGCTTTTCCGTCCCAACCTTCCGCTTTCCACCTGTCGTTGTTGTGTGAAGCTGGGCTTGTAGCGTGGGTCGTAGAAGAAGGCCTCCCACACGGTCTTCGTCACGGTGAAGTTGATGTCGTTGCCGATGAGGTCCATCAACTCGAAGGGCCCCATTTTGAAACCCACGCTCTTCATGGCCGCGTCGATGGTGGGCATATCGGCGATGCCCTCTTCGTAGATGCGGATGGCCTCGCCGTAGAAGGGCCGCGCCACCCGGTTCACAATGAAGCCGGGCGTGTCCTTGCACACCACGGGCACCTTGCCCCAAGCCTGCATCAGGGCCATCATGCGTGTGGTCAGCGCGGCATCCGTGGCCAGTCCGGGCACCACCTCCACCAGCGGCAGCAGGGGGGCGGGGTTGAAAAAGTGCAGGCCCACCATACGCTCGGGGTGCTTCAGCTTACCGGCGATGGCGGTTACGGATAGGGAAGAAGTGTTGGTGGCAAGAATGGCATCGGTCGCTACAATGCCTTCCAATTCCGCGAAGAGCTTTTGCTTGATGACCAGGTCCTCGATGATGGCCTCGATCACCAGCCCGCTGCCCGCGAGTTCCTTCAGGTCGCTGGCCGGGGTGATGCGACCATGGATACCATCGGCCTGCTCAGTGGTGAGCTTGCCTTTTTCCACCAGCTTGTCCAGCGTCTTGCGCAGACCGGCCAAGGCTTTGTCCACGGCTTCGCGGCGGGTATCGAACAGCACCACATTGTGCCCAGCCTGTGCGGCCACCTGCGCAATGCCGCTGCCCATCGTCCCTGCGCCGATCACGGCGATCTTCATTGAACTGTCCATGGCGCGAAGATCGGGGTGGGGATCAGAAGATCAGATGATCAGAAGATCGGGGCGCTTCGGAAAATACGTATCTTTGGTAGGAACCCACGTACGAAGGTGCATGAAAACCAAGCTGACATTGAGCATAGATGAGTCCGTGGTCCGCAAGGCGCGCGCCCATTCCAAGCGCACTGGCCTTAGTGTCAGCGCCATGGTCGAGGAGTATCTGCGGTCCATCGCCGGCAGCACGGGCGAGGGCTCGTGGGCGCGGTCGGTGAATGGCAGCATGGCCGATGGCTTCACAGAAGAGAGTGTTGAGCGCAATGACAGGTTGGGTTTCCTGCTCAGGAAATACGCGGGTGGGCGTAAGGCCAAAGGACGGGCGGCATGAGGTCCGTTTTCTTGGATACGAGCGTCATCGCGGACCAGTACTTCCGAGAAAAAGCGGATAACGACCCTGGCATCATCCTACTGGACCGTATCCAACAGGGAGAGTTGGAGGGTTGGACTTCCGCCCAGTGCATCCTTACGACCATGTTCTTCATGGAGAATGCAAGGGACCGCAAAGGAGCGCGGAAGTTCAGCCAGAAGCGCATTATAGAGGATATGGAGCGTCTGCTCTCGTTCGTGGAACTGATCGAAGTACATGCCGGGCATTTTGGCATGGCTTTCCGAAGCGGGTGGCCCGATCTGGAGGATGCGGTGCTTTATGCCGCCGCTGATAGCAGCGGCAAGGTTGATGCCGTGATCAGTGAGGATCGACGCGGTTTTCGCCAGGCCAAAGGCATTCCCGTGTTCACCTGTGCGGAGTTCCTCAGGCAGGTAAAGAACGATGACAAGATCAAATGATCATTGCGCCAGCACGCATTCCGATCGTCTGATCCTCTGATCACTCCCCCTTATACACCGGCTTCCGCTTCTCCAAGAACGCCTTCACCCCCTCATTGTAATCGTAGCTGCGGCCGGCGATGCTCTGCAGCTCGTTCTCGTGGTCCAACTGGGTGTCGAGGCTGGTGTTCTGGGAGCGGTTCAGGGCCTCCTTGGTGAGGGCGATGGCCTTGGTGGGCATGGTGGCCAGCTTCTTCGCGAGGGTGGTGGCCTCGTTCATCAATTCGGCATCAGGCACGGCCTTCCAGATCATGCCCAGTGACTCGGCCTCCTTGGCGCTCACCTTGGGTGCCAGGATCATTTGCCCGAAGGCGCGCTGCATGCCCACCAAACGCGGTAGGGTGAACGTGCCGCCGCTATCGGGGATCAGGCCGATGTTGATGAAGCTCTGGATGAAGTTGGCGCTCTCGGCCGCCAGCGTCAGGTCGCAGGCGTAGGCGATGTTGGCCCCGGCACCGGCCGCCACACCGTTCACCGCGCACACTACCGGCTTGGGCAGGTTGCGAATGCGCCGCACGATGGGGTTGTACTGCGTGCTGATGATCTCCTCGATCTTGGTGCCCGGCGCGATGGCCTCCGCCAGGTCCTGCCCAGCGCCGAAGGCCCGCCCTTCACCGGTGAGCAGTACGGCCCGCACGCTGGCGTCGTCCTTCGCCTTGTCCAACGCCGCGATGGTCTCCAGCGCCATCTCGCGGTCGAAGCTGTTCAGCTTGTCCGGACGGTTCAGGGAAATGGTGGCTACGCCGTCGGCGATGGTGAAGAGGATCTTGGTGTAGGACATGGTGCGAAGATCGGTAGTCGATTACAGTCGCCGAATGCCGACCATAAGGCCGGCTGGTTCCTGAACATGTTTCGTAGCCTCGATTTCAAAGACCTGTTTGTCGTCAATGAACAATATGCCTTTCACACAGTCGAGAAGTGTTTTCACCATATTGTCCAGATCTACTCGCGCGATGTACTTCTCTGGTCCGTTAATGGCAATAAGGACCTTTACCTTCTCGCGATACGGCATCTCTGGGTCTTTTCCGAGTTTGTCGATCTGAATTCGTAGGGCTTCAACAAACGGCCGATATCTCTCCTTTCTGTTTTTCATTTGGCCAGTGGGAACCGGCGTATCCAACATAGCCATGAAGAATTTGTCCCACCCAGGCGCAACGTAAGTGATAGGTTCATTGAGCCGGTCGTGCTCCGGAATTTCCTCGGGTTCAACATTCGATACTTGACCTTCATGAAGAAAATCAAGCATTCTCGGCTTAAACTTGGGAGACTGGAATGGGCCTTTGCTGGAGGACATAATGTAATGCTTAGAGGAAACAGTGTCGGTCAGTCATCGAAAGTGCAACGACAACGGACGAAGATCTCCTCCGGGCATTTGAACCCATAGTACTTCATGATCTCCTGTTCCATACTCCTCGCTCTCAGCAAAGCGCTGTTTCCGCATCCGTCGGCGATATCACGGGCGATCCGAGCGTTCTGAATGCTGCACAGGCTATCCGTGGTGATTGCGATCAGGATTTCATCAGCATCCAACGCAGAGCTCAGCGTTATTGTGCTGTCCAGAGTTGGTTGCATGGCGACGAATCGTCCTGCACCGCCATGAATGACTTGCGCACTCGTCAGACCAACCGCATTCATGAACAGAACGATCAGCAGATAGCGCATGATGATCTCAGTACAGACAACGTGGCTTGAGGTTCACAAACACTTGAACTGATCGAACGGCTCCAGACAATCTTGGCACTTCCACAGCGCCTTGCAAGCCGTGCTGCCGAAGAGCGAAAGCATCACCGTATTCTTCGAGCCGCATTGGGGGCACTGCACCACCGGCTGTTCGCCTTTCAGCGCGCGGATGTCGGCGCTCTTCTCCGGCGGGGCGATGCCGTATGCCTTCAGCTTGCGTTTGCCCTCGTCGGTGATCCAGTCGGTGGTCCAGGCGGGGGAGAGGCTCATCTTCACGTCCACCTCGGGCACGCCGGCCTCCAGCAGTTCCTTCTTGATGTCGGCCGCCATCACGTCCATGGCCGGGCAGCCGGTGTAGGTGGGGGTGATGGTGATGATGGCCTTGCCACTCTCCTCCACCTCCACACTCCGCACCACGCCCAGTTCCAGCACGTTGATCGCGGGGATCTCCGGGTCCTTTACGTAGTCGAGGAGCTCGAGGATGCGGTGTTGGGTGATCATGGGGTCGACACTTAGGCGCAACGCAGAGGGGGGAGGCGCAGCGATCGCAGAGAAGAAGGATAGGCTCACATGGCGCTGAGTGTGTGAGACGAAGAACTCGGCGTCCTTAGCGCCCTTTGTACCTCTGCGTTGATCTTCTTTACCACTCCGCCCCGGGATACGCCCGTGTCACATGCTGCATCTCCGCCAGGATGAAGCCCATGTGCTCGCTGTGCAGGCCCTTGCGGCCGCCGGTCATCATGAAGCCATCTGCAGGGCGCTTCAACGTGGCTTCGGCCAGCACCTCATCCACGGTCTTGCTCCACGCGG
>JALOLX010000376.1 GCA_025455765.1 Flavobacteriales bacterium
CAGGAATGCCCGGTACCGGTGATCATCGGCCGTGCATACGGCGCCATATCGAACGATACGCTGGTCCTGCACAGCAGCACCGACATGGGTCCGCTGCTGATCGATGGCTTGGGCGATGGCGTCTTCATCGCGGACGAGCAAGGCGGCCGTGAGGACCTCGTGTGCCGCACGGCCTTCGGTATCCTGCAGGCCACCCGCACGCGCACCAGCAAGACCGAGTACATCAGCTGCCCCAGCTGCGGCCGCACGCTCTTCGACCTGCAGGAGACCACGGCGAAGATCCGCGCACGGACCAGCCATTTGAAGGGTGTCAAGATCGGCATCATGGGCTGCATCGTGAACGGGCCGGGAGAGATGGCCGACGCCGACTTCGGCTACGTGGGCACGGGCCCTGGCGTGATCACCCTGTACCGCGAGAAGGAGGTGGTGAAGCGCAACGTGCCGAGCGAGCACGCGGTGGACGAGCTGATCGGGCTGATCAAGGAGCACGGGATGTGGGTGGAGGCGGAAGGCTAACTTCCGGCCATGATCCGCGCCATCCTCTTTCTTGCCACGATCGCATTGCCCGCGCTTATTCAGGCCCAACGCACCCGTGCCCTGGAGCAACTGGCTTACACGATGGCCGGCTCCTACACCAGTGCTGAACAGGCCAAGAGTGACACCAGCTATTTCGAGATCGAGCTGGAGATGGTGCGCATCTGGCCCAAGCGCCGCGATGGTGCCTGGTTCTACGTGGAACAAGCCACGGCAGCCAGCAAGGAGAAGCCCTACCGCCAACGGGTCTACCACCTGCGTGAAGTGAACGACAGCACCTTCGTCAGCCGCATCCTCACCATCAAGGGCGGTGCAGCCTTCTATGGTGGATACCAGGACCCCGTGAAGCTCGCATCCTTGTCACCCGACTCGCTGGTGGCCTTGGAGGGCTGCGACATCACGCTGCAACGGCGCGGGCAGGGTTATGTAGGCAGTACGGTGGAAGGCCGATGCCCCAGCACACGAGAAGGTGCCAGTTACACCACCAGCGAAGTGACCCTCTACGCGGACCGGATGATCAGCTGGGACCGCGGGTGGGACCTGAAAGGCAAGCAGGTATGGGGCGCGGTGAAGGGCGGCTACGTCTTTGTCAAGCGGCGACGCTGAGCGTTCAGCCTTTGGAATTAGGTAGGCGCACGCGGGTGTCCTTGAACATTCCGATCCACTGCAAGCTGAGCTCGGCACCACCACGGAAGGCGGTCTGTGCGCGCAGCTTACCGATGTTCACATCGTAGCTCAACCCGGCCACCAGCTTGCGCTGCCATTCGAATTGCAGCGTGGGGATCAGCGCATCACCCCAGCGGTGGAAAAGACCCAAGTGCAACGCCGATGAGTTCTTGTCCGTCGTGAACCGGCTGTCCTGTCCGATGCGGCGGTGCAGCATCGCGCCGTACAGGATCTCGCGCGAGCCGCCCTGTTGCGCAACCATGGCACGCGGCGACCAGGTCCATCGCTGACCGGTGATGCGCACCTCGCCGTGTGCCATAACTCGGTTGAGTGAGGTGGAAGGACGAAGCACCTGCCATCCACGTGACCCCGTTCCGCAGCTCACCGCGCGCCATCAAGCCAGCAGCGAGGTCCATGAACGAGCGGCGCTGGTTGGTGATCAGTTCATTCGTGGGTAATGACGGATCGTAACCCGCACCGTTGTACTGACTGTCCCAGCGCATGCCTTCGAGCACGGCACTGCGTTGCCCATATGCGGCTTGCATACCCAGGGCCACGGTGCTCCGCTCGCCCATACGCAAGGCATAGGCCACGCTCAACGCGCCTTGGGTATCGCCGAAGCCGGTGGTCCCAGCCTTATCGGTGAACGCGCTCAATCCCACGCCGATGTAGCGACCACCGAGCCGATCGCGGAGCACCGGCAGGTCATAACTGAAGTACTGCGTGCGGAACGGAACACCGATGCTGGTCCATTGCTGGCGATGGGCCAACGCGACCCGTTGATCCCCCTCCCCGGAACCGGCCAATGCGGGATCGATCACCAAGGGGGTGTTGTGGAACTGTGCGAAGTGTACATCCTGGCCCCGCACGGGCTCCACACAACCTGCCAAGCCCGCTGCCATTCCCAGCAGGACGAACGCGCGGTATGTCCAGTAGTTGCTCATCGCACGAGGGTCACGTTATGGGTGCGTTCGATCACCTCGCCGTCAAGGAGCGTAACCTGCAACACCACCACATACACGCCGCTGGCACATGGACCACCGTTCGCTGTGCCATCCCATCCCAGGCCGGGCTGTGTACTGGTGAACACGCGCATACCCCACCTGTCATAGATGGCGAGATCCATCTCACCGATGGCATTGCCGCGCGCGAAGAACACGTCGTTGTTCCCATCACCGTTCGGGCTGAACACATCGGCCAGGAAGATGGCCTCACTGTCCTGGATGCAGATGTCCACACGCATCGAATCGCGGCATCCGCCTTCGTTCCAGACCACGAGCTCCGTGGGGTAGTAACCGGCCACGCCATGATCGTACCGGGGGTCCACTCCGGGCGCATAGGGCAGTGTGTCACCATCGATCAACCAGTAGCCTGCCACCGCGTTGTTGCTCAGGTCGATGAAGGTCACCTCCCGCTGCTCCCATGGCACGCACTCCACCTCGGGATTGCTGCTGAACAGGGCTGTAATGGGCGGCCATGCCGGGATGCGCAACAGGGTGTCCTGCTCACATCCGGTGTCCTCGTTCACCACGGTCACTTGCACGAGCGAGCCGGCCGGTAGCGCGATGCTGTCTGCGACGATCGGTGTCGTAGTCCCCCACGTGAACCGGAAGTCACCTGCAGCGGCCACGGTCCCCAAGGCGAAGCCCGGCTCACCCCAGCACTGCTGCGCACTGAAGGTGTACTCAGGTTCATACGGTGGATGCACCAGGATCGGGATGCTGTCCACCACGGGATCGCTGCAGCCATCGGTGGTCACCACTACGTACGTCGTACTCACCAAGGGCGACACGGCCTGGGTGGCCACCGGGAAAAGTCCATCGCTCCAATTGAACAGGATGGGCGCTAGCGG
>JALOLX010000377.1 GCA_025455765.1 Flavobacteriales bacterium
AGGTAGAACACAACCAACGAAAGGGCGATCTTCGGATCGGCATGATGCGCTCCCGATTTCGCCCGATGGTCGCTGTGCTGGCCTATGTGCTGTGCGCCAAAGTGATGATCTGGTCCGCGTGCGCGCTCTTGGCAGGTGATACGTCGTGGACCAACGCCTTCCACAAGTGGGACAGTTACTGGTACGAAGGCCTTGCGACAACCGGCTATGAAGATGGTGCGAGGCTCAAAGATCCTTCGGTCGGCCAGAGCAACTGGGCGTTCTTCCCCTTGTATCCTGCTCTGGTGCGCAGTGTGGGTGTGCTGCTTCGTATCCCGCCCGCGTGGGCCATGGAGGTCCTTTCCTGGCTGAGCGCACTGGGTAGCATCCTTGCCGTGCGGGCCCTCTTCAATGTCCACGGCTGTCAAAAGCCAAGGGATCTCACCGTATTCCTGCTTTGGCCCTTCTGCCTGTTCATCTACGTGCACTATAGCGATGCGCTCTTTCTGGCGCTCGCCTGTGCGACCTTGGTCGCCATCGCTCGCAAGCGAACGGGGCTCGCGGCGTTGTGTTCGGCCTTGTTGGTACTTACCAGGCCCAATGGGCTGCTGTTCATTCCGGTGGTCCTGCTGTATCATCTGGCCCGCCATCCGGTGCAGGCCGATGGACGCAGACACATCCAAGGCGTCCGACCACTTCTGCTACTACTGCTCGCACCTGCCATGACGTTCGCCCTCTGGTGCGGCTATCAGTGGCACGCGACCGGCGACCTGTTCGCTTTTAGTACCGCGCAGGCTGGCTGGGGTCGGCACTGGTCGTGGCCGTGGGAAAGTCTCTTCAATAGTGGTGGTTTCGCGCCCCAGTTCGAATCGTGGTATACCCTGGTACTGTTGGTCGCAACGGGCTGGTATTGGAAGCGGTTGGAGTGGTCGTTCCGGGCATGGCTGCTCGTGGGCATCGTGGTGCCGATGTGTTCCGGCTCCGTCGATTCCATGACGCGTTTTGCCATCGCCTTTGTTCCCCTCATGCTGGTGGTCGCCCAGGATATCGATCGTTCCGAGCGCCCTGTTCTGGCCTTCGGGTCCCTGGTCGTTCTCCAATTGATCGGTCTCGCCTTATGGGCCACCTACCATCCCTTGATGGCGTAGGTCCGGTGAGGGTGGTACTGGCCTAGCCCAACGCAAGGGCGAAGCGGTGGAATGGATGGAACGCTGGTTGGACAGCAACCTGGGCTATGCAACCTGAAGCCTGCCTTCACGTAGAACGGGGACGCATCGATGAGACTCTCCGTCATCGCCATAGGTATTCTGCTGGGTGGTAACGCCGTGCGCGGTTTCGGGAACAAGCTGGAGATCAAGGAGAACCCCAAGGAGGACCTGCAGTGGTTCGAGCGCGAGCACCACAGCACCTGGTACAAGTTCCGCTCACCGGCCGATACCAAGATCACCTTCGAGATCATCCCCGACAACATCGAGGACGACATCGATTTCCTGGTGTTCGAAGGAGCCATTCCCGGCATCTGTGACAAGATCGGGACCAAGCAGGTGAAGCCCATCCGCAGCAACATCTCGCGCAACGACAAGAGCAACCGCTCCATTTGTGGCCTCCGCAAGGACGCCCCGGACGATTTCGTACGCAGCGGCGTGGGCAGCAGCTTCAGTCGCGCCATCGAAGTGAAGAAGGGCGACCTGTTCTACCTCGTGGTGGATTACCAGGACCGTCCATTGGCGGGATACACCATCCACTTCCACTACGACCCGCCGCCCCCGCCCCCCGAACCCGATCCCGAGGAGAAGCAGAAGCTCCGCCAGCAGCTCCAGATCGATGTGCTGGACGCCGCGACAGGTAAGCCCCTGACCGCCAACCTCACCATCGATGGCATGCAGTTCGACAAGGTGGTGGAAGCCAAGGGCAAAAGCAGCTACAGCTACGAGATGGATGCCTACCGCAACCTGAAGATCGGCTGTGTTCGCGCAGGCTACATGTTCCAGACCCTGAAGGTGAAGGGCACCATGGACCCCGAGGTGAAGGTGCAGGTGAAGCTCGCGCCCATCGCCCCCGGTGCCCGCGTCATTCTCGACGACATCCGCTTCGTAGGCAACGAGGACAAGGTGATGCGCCAGTCCGAAGCATCGCTCCTCATGCTGCTGCGCTTCCTGCAGGAGAATCCGAAGGTGCGCATCGAGGTGGAGGGCCATGTGAACGGACCCACCTTCAAGAACACCAAGGAGTTCATCCAACTAAGCACCGCGCGGGCCAAGACGGTCTACGACTTCCTGTTGGTGAACGACATCGAGCCGGAGCGCATATCCTACGTGGGTCTGGGCAACTCCCAGATGCTCTTCCCCGAGCCGAAGAACAAGGAACAGAGCGAGGCGAACCGCCGGGTGGAGATCAAGGTGCTGGGGATGTAGACCCCCTGTACACCTTTCGACACGCGGCTCCACCGTTCGTCATAAGCGCCCGCCGGGGCATCCACCAACGGATAGTTTTGGTGCTTGGGGCCGCCCATGGTCCCGCTGATCGCCATGCGTGTCCTGTTGTCCACCGCTCTTGTGTTGTCCTCGTTCGCCTTGCTGGCTCAGCAGCCGCTCACGCTGGAACAATGCGTGCAACGGGCCGAAGAGCGCAACCTCACCATGCGCAATGCGGCCCTGGACGGTGAGCTCGCGGCGAGCAACGCAGAGCAGGCCAAATGGGACCTGCTGCCCAACCTGAACGCCGCCGGCACGCACGGCTACAACTACGGTCGTGTGGTGGACCGCTTCACCAACACCTTCGCCACCTCTTCGAAGGCTTCCGCAAGCAGAACACCCTACGCCAGGCAAGGCTGCAGGAGACGGCTGCGCTGAAAGGCTACGAAGCAGCGCGCAACGACATCCGTACCCAGGTGGCGAACGCGTTCCTCAACGTGCTCGCCTTGCGGGAACGGTCGCGGGTGGCCGAGGCACAGATCGCCACCACACAGCAACAGATCGATCGTGTGCAACAGCTGGTGGATGCCGGCGTGGTGCCCCGTGCCGAGGTGCTCAACCTCCTTTCCCAGCGCGCCCAGGAGGAGTTCACCCTCACTGACCTGCTCAACCAGCTCGACCTCGCATTCCTGGATCTTGCTTCGCTCATGGTGCTCACACCCGAAGAGGCCGCCTCCTTCGATGTGGTGGCACCGGGCGTGGAGCTGCTCACCATCGCCGAGCCCACCCAGCAGGTGGAAGCGGTGCTGGCCGAGGTGCTCCGGAACAACCC
>JALOLX010000072.1 GCA_025455765.1 Flavobacteriales bacterium
AGGATGGAGCTCGCTCATGGATCAGGGAAGGATGCGGATGAACAGGGCGTAGCCGATGGCCAGTACCATGGCGGCCTTCATCAGTTGGCCCGCCCGCACGTGCTCGATCCGCGCCACCGCTTGATAGGTGAATCCCGCCGAGAGCAGCAGGCAGCCGATGACACCGATGCCGATGTACCAGTAGGAGAAGGGGTCGTGCAGGGAGGTCATGCGCAACAGCAACAGCCCCGCCACGAGCACACCGATGTAGAACAGGACAAGGCCTTTCGCCCAGCGCATCCCCCAGACAATGGGAATGGTACGGCAACCTTCCTGCGCATCGCCCTTGATGTCGGCCATGTCCTTCTGCAGCTCGCGCACCAACGTGCTCACGAACGCGAAGGCGGTGTAGATGAGGATGAAGTACCACAGTTCCTGCACCGACGCCTCCATCTGGTAGAGCTCACCGTTGGGCATGCCGATCACAGGGCCGGTGGCGAACCAGGTGCGCAGCAGGGGGATCTCGTACAGCCCCACGGTGAGCGGGACCAGGGCGGTGAGCGTGGCCACCAGACCGTTGCCGATGATCAGCTGGCGCTTGTAGTGGGTGCTGTAGGTCCACAGGGCGCCGATGGCGAAGGCGGGGATGAGCGCCCAGCGGAACTGACCGGTCCTCCAGGCCACGATGAGCCCGAGCACCAGCCCGAGGCCGCTGAGCACCAGGTGCGCGGTCATGGCCACGCGCCGCTTCACCGTGCGCCCCACGATCACCGCGTCCGGCTTGTTCACCCGATCGATGCGCGTATCGAAGTAGTCGTTGATGATGTTGCCCGCAGCCGCGATGAGCACCGTGCTCAATACCAACAGGATGAACAAGGGCAGCGGCAACTGCGGACCGAACCCGGCCGGAAGTTCCAGTGCCTCACGCGCGAAGCCATTGCCATCCTGCGCCACCAGCTGGCTGAGGCCGCGCTCCAGGAAGCCACGCACCACACCCTCGCGCATCACCACCATGGTGGCCGCAATGATCAGCAGGTTGATCGGCCGGGAGAGCGTGAACAGGTCCTTCATCTTACCAGTGATGGGCGCCTTCGGTCATCCAACGCCCCTGCACCTTCATGGTCTGTTCCAGCACGTCGCGTACACAGCCCCATCCCCCGGCCTTGCCGCTGATGTACGCGCTGATGGCCTTGATCTCCTCGGCGGCATCGTTCGGGCAGCAGGGGAAGGCCACCCGTTGCATCACCCGCAGATCGGGAAGGTCGTCGCCCATGTACGCCGTGGTGGCCGGGTCCAACCCCTCCCTCACCAAGGCCTCGAAGCGCTCCATCTTGTTGTGCGTGCTCAGGTACACTTCCTGCACACCGAGCCGCGCCAGACTGTCCGCCACGCCCTGCGAGCGGCCACCGCTGATGATGACGATGCGGTAGCCTTCCTTGATGGCATGCTGCACCGCGAAGGCATCGCGGGAATGGAAGGTGCGCACCGGGTCGAGACCGGGCATCAGCAACACGCGGTTGTCCGTGAACACACCGTCCACATCGAAGAGGAAGGTGTTCAGGCCGGCGAGCTTCTCCTTGTAGGTCGGGGCGCTCATGGGTGCTCGTTGGCGAAGGCCTTCATGATCTGTTCGCTCAGCAAGGCATACACCGGGCGCAGGGCCTCATCATGCTGCAACAGCTCGAGGTGGTGGGCCATGGTGTGGCGGTCGCCGCGGCGTGCAGGACCGGTGAGGGCTTGCTCAGGACCGAAGGTGGCCACGCGCTGGGCCGTAGCGCGCCACAGGGGGGTGAGCAGGCTGGTGGGCAGCTTCTGTTCGCGCAGCAGCCGCTGACCTTCGCGCACCAGCCATACGGTGAGGTTGCTCGTGAGCACGGCGGCCAGGTGTACGCGCTGGCGTTGCTCCAGCGGCAGCTCCAGCACCACTTCACTGAGCTTGTTCGCCACGGTGAGCAGCACTTGGCGTGCCCGGTCGTCACCTGCGTCCACCACCATGGGCACGTCGCGCAGGTCCATCGGCTGGCCGTGGCCCAGGCTCTGGATGGGCCAGAGCACACCGTGGTGCGCGTGACCGGCCAATAGGTCCATGCCCACGGCGCCCGCGGTATGGGCCACCACGGCACTGCCTTTGGGTAGCATGGCGGCCACCTCGCGGATGGCATCGTCGCTCACCGCCAACAGGATGAGATCGGCCTGGGGCAACGGCTTGGAAAGGTCCAGCGCGCGCCGGTCCAGGAAGTGGGCAAGGCGCTCGCGCGCTTCCGCATTGCGGCCCGCCACACCCACCAGGTCGAGGCCAGCATGTACAATGGCGTGACCCAGTTGATAGGCCATGCGGCCCGTACCGACGATGAGGATGCGTGTCATGCCTGCTTGCTTGGACGTTCGCGGAAGCGCTGCCATACGGCCATGCCCGTGCCCAGCGCCAGCAGCACGCAGCCGATCCACAGGATGTTGATGCCGGGGAACATCAGGGCCTGCAGCACCACGAACTCGGCCTCGGCCACGGTAAGCCCGTACTTCACCACGTTGCGCTGCCCGGCCGAAGGCTCCACGAACGCCGCAGCATCCACGGTGGACAGTCCGTACTTCACGCGCAATGGCGGGATCTCCGCCGCGCGGCCCATCACCGGCGCACCATCCGCATAGATCACCACCGGCCGCGCCTCGAACCAGCGGTCGCTGCGGTAGAGGTCGCGCACCCGCATCTGCGCGGCGTACACCGTGTACCGCTCGCCCAGCATGCTCTTCGTGGCACTGTCGCGCATCACGTACACACTGTCGATGATGGCGATGGCGGTGGGGGTGACGATGGTGTCGCCCACGGTCTTGTCGTAGGTGCGGTCGGGCATCCAGCCATCATCGGCGCTGTCCGCATCGGCTTCCAGATCGGCGTAGCGCACGTGGGTGTACAGGTCCTTGTTCCACCAGTGGCGGGTGTCCGGCTCGGGCACGTTGCCGAAGCGCGGGTTGATCTGGATGAAGGGCTGCAGCGTGAACTGCGCAGCACCGGGGCGTGCGTTGCTCCACTCCGGTGCGTACCACAAGGCCCGGCGCGTGTGCTGGTCCACCGGTCGCCAATGGGCCGGCTGGTCGGCCAGGAAGTGGTCGCCCGCGCGGTGGTCGCTCTGCGATACGAACAGCATGTCGCCCACACGCACCGTGTCACCGGCCCGGTAATCGCGCGGTTCCACACCGTAGTAGTCCATCGCGAAGTAGAGGTTGCCCTCCTTGCGCTCCTTCTCGCGGTACCGCACGAAGTGGTCACCCATGCGCACGGTGTCGCCGCGGTAGAGCAGGATGTCCTCGTTGTTGTCGAAGGCTTCGTTGAGGAAGCGCAGGTCCATGTTCTTCGTGTTGCGGCTCACCTCTTCGGTGCGGCTGGTGCTGATCAGCGCACCCAGCAACACCAGCGCGAAGCCCACGTGCGCCACGCTGGGTCCGGCGTTCTTCAAGCGGCCCTTGAGCACCACCGTGGCATAACCCAGGTTGGCGGTGAAGGCGAAGGCGGTGGCGAAGAGCAAGGCCACGCGGTCGGCTTCCGGAAGGGTGTAGTCAAAGGCCCACACGCACACGGCGGTGATCAGCGCGGCGAGCAACAGCGCCACCCGGATGTCGCGCCAGAACTTGCGGCGGTCGCTGTCCTTCCACCGCAGGTACTGGGTGAAGGCTACGAGCATGCTGGTGATGAAGGCGAAGGGCAGCTGCCAGCGGTTGTAGTGCTCGATGGCTTCACTGGGCGGAGCGAAGCGCGCATCGGCCAGCTGCGTGAAGGCTTCGATGCCGGTGGTGCTGGCCAGGCTGCGCAGCCCGTTGCCCAGCGGCTCCAGCAACAGGTTGAAGACGGGGATGCTCGTGCTGAAGGTGATCTGCACGGCGCTCAACAACAGCACCAGCGAACCGATGAAGAGCCAGAATTCGCGCGACCAGAGCGACTCTTCCGGCTCGCTGCTGTTGAACGCGCTGCGGTAGGCGATGAGCAGGTTGCCCAAGGTGACCGCACCGAAGAGCAGAATGGCGGGCACCGGGATCTCCAACACCACGCCGATGACCAGCAAGGCGGCCGAGATGAGCGCGTAGAAGCGGCGCTGGTCGGTACGGGGCAGCAGCAACAGCACGCTGAGGCCGATGAAGAAGAGCAGGAAGAACAACAGCCCCGGCAGCATGCCATCGCCGGTGAAGCTGTGTACGCTGGTGTCGCCCAACACGCCGCTCCGGGTGAGGAAGGTGGAGTAGAGCACCAGGATGAAGGTGATCAGCGTGAGCAGGTAGACGGTGAAGAGCGAAGTGGACTTGCGCTTGTTCACCAGCATCAAATGGCCCGCACCCACCAACGTGAGCCAGGGCACCAGCGAGGCGTTCTCCACCGGGTCCCAGGCCCAGAAGCCTCCGAAGCTCAACGCCTCATAGGCCCACGCGCCGCCCATCAGGATGCCCGTGCCCAGCACCATGATGCCGAAGAAGGCCCAGGGCAACGCCGGGGTCATCCAGCCCTGATGGTCGCGCTTCCACAGGCCCGCCAACGCATAGGCGAAGGGGATCAGCGTGGCCGCAAAGCCCAGGAACAGGGTGGGGGGATGGATCACCATCCAATAGTTCTGCAGCAGCGGATTGAGGCCGCGGCCATCGGCGAACTGCGGAATGGCCTGCAGGTAGTTCGGCATCGTGGTCCACGGCAGCCCGATGTTCTCCTCCAGCTCGCGGATCAGCAGGAAGGGACTGTTGCCGATGCGGATGTCACCGATGTAGACACCCAGGATCATGGTGGCCAGGAAGACCTGCACCAGCGCGATAATGGTCATCACCGGGGACTCCCACACCGCCGATCGGCCCGAACGCCAGCGCCACAACAGCACCTGACCCAGCACCACATGCCAGAAGGTCCAGAGCAGGAAGGAGCCCTCCTGGCCTTCCCAGAAGCAACTGGCGATGTACTCCATGGACATCGCCAGGTTGCTGTGCTTCCACACATAATCATACTCGAACCAATGGTTGAAGAGCATGAGGAAGAGCGTGACGATGATGCCCAGCACCGCCAGTGTGTGCCCGTGGAAGGCCAGCCGACCCAGCCGCTTCCAGTGGTCGTCGTTGCGTTGGGTGGCCAACAGGAAGGACACCGTGGCCAACAGGGCCATGACGAAGGAGGAAGCAGTAAGGACGTGGCCCAGTTGTCCGGCCCAGGTGTGTTCTCCGATGTATGCGCTCATGGGCTGGTATGTCGCTGGCCTGGTCGAGGGGCTCAGCTCTGGATCACCCTTCGATCCGGTTCTCTTCGTTGTACTTGCTTGGACACTTCATCAGCATGTCCCGTGCATGGAACTCACCGTTCTCCGTGGCCGAGCCGATGAGCACCAGCCGTTCACTGCGCTCAAAGTCCTGCGGCTTGGCCTTCGCCAGGTGTACCGTGCAGGTCTTGCCGCTGAGGTCCTTCATGGTGAAGGTGGTGAGGCTGGCGTTGAGGCTCGGCTCGTAGATGATCTCCTGGCTGCGGTCCAGCACACCCACCACATGGTACTCGGTGCCCGGGTCCTCCATGGCCTGCGCCAGGTCGGCGTAGGTGCTGCTGTCGTACAAGGAGCCCACCAACGCCGCAATGGAGACGGCGATGATGACGATGGCGATGATGTGTGAGCGCTTCATGGGTCGTTCACTTGCGTTGTTGCTCTTCCATCCGCTTGAGGCGCAGGTCCATGCGCCACATCCACAGGCCCAGGCCCAGCACGATCAGGCCAACGACCGCCACCACCACGTTGATCTTGCCGTTGCCGTGCAGGCTATGCTCCAGCCAGCTCGGTGCGGCTTGCAGCAGGATGGTGTGCAGGGTGGGGAGGTTCATGCCACAGGTCGAATGCGTTCAGCGGTCCAATTGTTCAGCAAGACGTGCGGTGCGGGTGCGCAACTGGGCCATCCACAGCCCCAACAGCACCCAGCCCATCACGGCAGGGTAGAAGATGATGCGCAACCGGTTGTCCAGGTCCAGGTCGTTGAAGCCGCTGTTGCCGCCGTTGCCGGGGTGCAGGCTGTCAATGGCGTTGAGGCGCGGCACCACGAAGAGGAAGAGCACCAGCAGCGTGAAGGCGAAGATGTTGTAGATGCCCGCCAGCCGCGCCCGCTTGTGCGCATCGGTGATGGAGCCGCGCAGCACCAGGTAGGCCAGGTAGATGAGCGCGGTCACCGCCGCACCGTTCAGCTTCACATCGCTGGTCCAGAAGGTGCCCCAGGTGGCGCGGGCCCACAACGCACCGGTCAACAGCCCCAGCCCGCAGAACCACAGTCCCACATCCACTGCGGCCAGTGCGGTGCGGTCGTGCTCCAGCACGTTCGTGCCCCCCAGGGCCTTGATGCTGTGCCACACTGAGAGGCCCATCAAGGCGATCATGGTGAACCACATCGGCACGTGGAAGTGCAGGTTGCGGATGCTCTCGTAGAGGATGCTCCGGTTCGGGAAGACAAAGGCTCCCGATGCGGGTGCTGGGGCCTCATCGCCGCAATCCATCGCCGGAAAGCCTTCACCGCCGCCCTTGGAATAGAACGCTCCAGCATAGCGCAGGTAGCCCACCGACAGATCGGTCATGGCTTCGCGCAGGCCCTCCGGCACCTCCACGAACACCTTGAGGTGCGTGGCGTCCACCACCTCCACCCGCTGGGGGCAGAACTGGTCGCCACCATTGGTGAAGCGCACCAGTGCGGGTGCGAGGGGGACGTACAGACCGGCAACGGACGCCACGATCAACAGGACGACCGCGGCTATTTTCCACCACCAATGCTTCATCGCTTCAATCGCGCCAAAGGTACGGGAAGAGGGTCCAGGCCAGGGTGATGGTGATCACGTTCAAGAGGACAAGCCCGCCGAAATACGTGCTCGTGACGCTCCACGCCACGCCATCCAGGGAGAGCTTGCTGGCCCGCATCACGGCCAACAGCATCGGCAGCACCAAGGGGAAGCCCAGAATGGCCATCGTGCCCAAGCCGTTGCCCGCCCGTGCTGCAATGGCAGCGATCAGCGTGAGCACCGTGGCCAGGCCGATGGCACCGAGCACCACGGCCAACAGGAACGGTCCCCAGGCCGCACTCTCCAAGGCCTGCGTGCCCAGGAACAGGCTGTGGAACAGCAGGCTGAGCAGGGCCAGCACCACCATGGTGAAGGCGTTGTAGGCGGTGCGGGCCAGCACCACACTGCGCGGATGCACCAGCGTGTAGAGGTAGAGCTGCCGACCGCCTTCTTCCCGCTGGAAGGAGCGCGCGAGCGCATTGAACGCGGCGAACAACAGGATGATCCAGTACAAGGCGTTCCACAAGGCGGCACCCTGCACGCTCTTGATGGCCAGGTAGGCCACGTAGACCGCGCTGACCACATACAGCAGCATGCCGCCCCAGGCCGCCCGCTGCCGCAGGTCCAGGGCCGCTTCCAGCCGAAGTAAGGTCAGGATCTCTGTGGAACGCACGGTACAAAGGTACCCCTGCGCCGCGCTTCGGTCAGCGCTTGCGGCCCTTGCCTTCGCTCACGCTCACGGCGTTGGTGGCGAAGACCATGTAGATGTCCATCGGGGGACGCAGTGGCTCGCGCATCTTCTTGTTCTCCGCGGCGGGGATCACCACCAGCACCTTGTCGCCCCAAGTGCCTGCCGCATAGGCCTTGTACCGCTTCAGCTCCGGCAACTTGGGGTAGCGCGACTCGAACTGACTGATCGCCTCGGGCCAGTTGCGCTCGTGGCTGCGGAATACCACCGCCTGTACCTCCGCCTTGCTGAAGCCCTTGCGCTCCATCAGTTCAAGGGCATCGGGGTCGTGTGCCAGGTCGTAGGTGGAATAGACCTCTTCCGGCTTCAGGATCTTGGCCCGTTTCATGCGCTGCCAGGCCGGGCCCTTGCTGGGCTTCTCCACCACCACCTCAGGCTCCACCACCTCCCAGCCGCTCTGCCGAACGAACAGGAACATGTCCGTGCGGGCACGCAACTCTTCGTTCATGTGGTAGTTGTTGGCCATCGGCAGCTCCAGCACACTGATGGGGCCTTCCGCCGTGGGAAAGTCGCACACATGCAGCGCGAACAGGTTGCGGATGGCGCCCG
>JALOLX010000378.1 GCA_025455765.1 Flavobacteriales bacterium
GAGACCGAGGACGTGGTGATCACCGTTTCGCTCAGCACCAACAAGAGCTTTGAGTGGAGCGAGACGGACGGCGATGGTCGCTTCGAGCCCCTGGACGGCGAAACCCCGGTGGATATGGGGGTGCGGGGGATGGTCCCTATCGTCCAGTGAGCTGAGAACGGCGCTGGTATACGCGCACGTGGTCCACGTCCAGACTGGTACCTTCAGGCCAGGTCATCGGACCTTTGGGGCCTCTGCAGAAGCCCTTCGGTTCCGATACGGCCAGGTCCAGGATAACGCTGATGCCATCTTCGCCCCGCGCGAAGTAGGGTGCTGTGAAGTTCTCGCCTTTGGGCCGATCGCACGCCGGCAGGGGACGTCCCCGCTTGTCCACGAAGCGGCCCCGGTACTGCACGAGCTCGCCGTCGATGAACCAGGAGATGCCGTCCGGTTCCCACTCCACCACATAGGTGTGGAAGTCCTTGGAGAGGTCTTCCATCCGCTTGCGGCCATTGGTGGAGAACTTGGGCTTGCCCCACCGGTGCAAGGCTCCCTTGAACAAGCCCGGCTGTTCCCCACAGAACTCGAACACGTCGATCTCGGTCTCGCCACCGAAGCCCCAGAACGCCGGCCACAATCCTGCTCCACTGGGGATCTTGCACCGCACCTCGAACCGCCCGTAGGTGAAGCGGGCATGTTTGGTGTGTACCATGGAACCCTCATGCTCCTTCTTCAGACCGAACCACTCGTTGGGGTTGGCGCGCACACCGAGGCGGAGGGTTCCATCCTTCACGCTCACCAGGTCATCGCGGAAGATGGTGTTGCTGGTGCCCATGATGCGGCAGCCCTGGCAGTTGTCGCTGCCATCATCGCTGTACGGGAACCAGGTCCGCCACTTCTCCGTGTCCAACTGGTCGCCGTCGAACTCATCCTGGAAGACGAGCTGCCAGGCCGTGGTGTCGCAGCTGCCGCCATTGTCAGGCTGTACCGGACCCACCCGTTTGGCGCGTTTCGAAAGGGTTTGACCCAGCGCGAGCTGGCTGCCGACCAAGGCGATCATGAGCAAGAGCTTCCGATCCATACGTACGTGGGGTCAGGGGAGTGGTGGGTAGGGCACAACGCGACCATCGATCTCCAAGGCGCTGGTTCCGTGGATGGTGGTGATGGACCGCACACGATGCGCGGCCAGCACGACATCCTGATGCCCTTGCAGATCATCATAAAGATAAACACTATCGCATGCCACGCCCCAGTAGGCGGTATCTCCGCGCTGTAGAAGCCTGAGGTAAGGGGCGATGCTCCTGCGCTTCAGCCGCAGGGTGTCATCCTCCATCACCCGCTCGGGATAGGCCATGTCCAGGAAGCCGATATCGCGGAAGGTGCTGTCGAGCATCATCACCTTCTGCCCCCAGCTCTCCTTTTCGCCCATGTTGGCCAGCACCCAGAGCGGACCGTTCACATGGGCACTGTACACTGGGAAGAAGGAGGGCAGAAGGGTCCAGCTATCGTAGCCTGGAGCGGATACCGCGCGCACGTCCACGCTGCTGTCGGCAGCGAAGGCATACCGCACCAGCCGAAGCCCCTCGAAGGTGTCCTCTACGTGCGAAGCCACCATCACATAACTGCCATCTCCCAGATCAAAGGAGGTCTGTACGAGCAGGGTGTCGTGGTAGCGGGTCCTGTGCTGGTGCAGCCCAGCAGCAAGAACCCCAGTTCCCACCGGAACCGGACCATCAGCGGAACAGGGTGAGGTGTCCGTTGAACTCCTGGCCGTAGACGGTCAGGGTATAGAAATAGACCGCCGGTATGCACGCTTCACCGGCCATCGTGCGTCCATCCCACGTAAGGTTGTTGCCTTGCCCGATGAACACTTGATGTCCGTACCGATCAAAGATCCGTAGCTCGGCACAGGCTCCCAGTTGCGTTTGGCCCGGCAGCTCGAACGTGTCGTTGATGCCATCGTTGTTCGGGGTGAGCACATTGGGGATGGAAGCCGCGTCAAGGTCCACAGGGGTAAAGGCCGGATAGGTGCGGTTGAAGTAGATGCTCTCGCCGAAGGCGTCCAGCACAGTGAGCGAAATAGTGATGCTATCGCCGTAGCCGACGGTGAAGACGGGCGCTGGAAAAGCGCTGTTTTGCCCATCGCTGAGCGTCCAGGTGTACTGGGTTCCGGTCAGCGGTGTGGTCAGGAACATGCGCATGCCATCACAGCCTCGTTCGAACCGTGCGCTCAACAACGCTGGTTGTGCGGTGCTGAGCGTGGCCCATAATGCCAGGGCTACCCACAGTAGGATGCGCACTACCGACCAGGGTCTGAGATGGTCTTTGCGGTAGGGTGGTGCGGTGCTGTGCAGGGCCATGGCTGGCTTCCTAATGTATAGGAGCCAAAGGTGGAGCTAGCGCCGACCTGTGCGACATCCCTAGGTAGGGAAGTGTTGAGCATCCGACTGTTAACTACTTCCGCGGGGTGCCCAAGGACCGGAACGCAACCTTCGATGCGAATGCCGCGTATATCGGTCCGTGAAGGTGTTCCGTCGAAATAGCCAACACATCCTCTTGACGCCCATAG
>JALOLX010000073.1 GCA_025455765.1 Flavobacteriales bacterium
GATCACGATCAACAGGTGTGCCACACGCCGCACACCGGGGTGAAGGAAACGCATGCACAAAGGTGCAGCGCCTGCCCGCACTTCACCGCATACGATCTTCGTGCCCGATGTTGCCCGACCACCGATCGTTCCTCGATGTCCTGCTGCCCGCGCTGTGGAACGACCTGCCCGCCGCACAGCACTGGCCCATCGATCACCTCTGCTACCGCGTGGCCGACCACACCGCCTACCTGCACTGGCGAAGCACGCTGCACGCGCACGGCGCACTGCTGGCCGAGTCGCTCATCGGGGGAAGGCCCATCGCCACCTTCCGCCTGCACACGCCCCTGTGCCACGGTGATCGTCGCATCCACCTGGTGGAACTGCCCGCACCCAAGCCCGGTAGCCCCTACCCCGAAGGCTGGGAGCACGCCGAACTGGTAACGCCTCTTCCCCTCGATGCCCTGTTGCACGCACATCCCCAGCTGAACTGGGACGTGAGCGAACTGCACAAACCGCTGAACCCCGCACTCCGCCTGCGCTACGGGGCCTTCAGTATCAAGCTGCACACACTGCCGCTGGATGCGGTGATCGCCCGTGAACAGGGCCTGCTCAGCTGAGTTCCGATAGCCCGGACCGGTCCCACGCCACCTCGGGATCGAGCGGAGCGCCCGCGAACAGATGGTCCGCCAAATGGGCCGCACACCACGGCGCCAGCAGCACCCCGCGCGATCCCAGTCCGTTCAGCACCGCCTGTCCAGGCCCCGTCACACCGATGATCGGCCGCCGGTCACGCGCCGTGGGACGCACACCGGCCCGCTGCTCCTCCACCTCGAACGGACGGTGAACGAAGTTCCGCAGACGCTCCAGCAACCACGCACGCGCCGCTTCGCTCGGCCCGCTGAACACATCGTCCCAGGCAAAGGTGGAACCCACCCGGTAGCGTTCATCACCCAACGGCAACAGGAACACCCCGCGGTGTACCATGCGCGACAGGTGCAGCCCAGGGATGTGCACCACCACCGTCTCGCCCTTCACCGGAATTAGCCCGGCCAGCGAGGCGAACGGCCCGTCGCAGCGGATGCACCAACGCGCTTGAAGGCCGTCCACTTCCACGCCCTCTGGGGTTATCCGTACCGCATCCTGCTCCAGCATCCGTTCCACCAGCACACCCTCGTTCAGCAGGGCGCTGCGTTGGGCCTCCAGCATCGCGGGTACGTTCAGCCAGGCGCAACGGGGCACCGTGCCGTAGCCATGTGGATGCACCAGGCCACCCTGCTCCAGCTCAGGCTCCGGCACCTGTTGCAGCAGCACGCGTCCGGCGTCCGTGTCCATCGCGCGGGTCCACTGGTCCACCTCCTTGGGCGTGGGAAAGAGCTTCACCAAGGGCAGCTGGTGCCAGCCTTGCCAACCGGCCCGCGCCGACCATTCGCTGTAGAACCGCTCGGCCAGGGGCAGCAGCTCCAAGGCCCGCCAACTGGGCACATCGCGCCGCAGCACCACGGGGTTCACCACGCCCCCTGCTGCCAGGCTGGCGTTGCCCGGTCGCTTGGCATCGTACACCCGCACCCGCAGCCCGCGTTGGCGCAAGGTCTCGGTGAGCACCGCACCGGCCAGGCCACGCCCGATGATCACCGCATCCAGCCGCTGCTCCATGCTGCAAAGGTCGCTCAGCGCGCCACCGACAGCACCACCGGATCGAAGTCGAACACCGTGTCGTTCACCGCAGCGCTCACCCGCAGCTCCACATCCTGCCCGCGCACCGTGGGCCGCACCCACCAGCCCTCCGCCGCGCCGTCCTTCCCCAGGATGCCATGGCGCACCGAGGGAATGAAGGAAGGCACGTTGGGAATGTGGATGCGCAGCGGGTTGTCCTGGCCGAAGCGCAACGGCCCCGCAGGTTCCACCCGCACCGCCGCCAGCAACGCCGCCGTATCGGTGATCACCAGGCGGTTGGCTGTGGACACCTGCACCGTACTATCGTTGAGCAGCACACTGTACGCCAGGAACTGCGCTTCCGCATGGTCCTCGTAGGTGCTCAATGCATGGAAGCGCAGCACGCCATCGGGGGTGTACACCTTGTGTTCGCCCACCGGCCTTCCGCGCGACCAGCCCTGCCGCGCCTTCACCGTGCCATCGGGGTGATAGGCCACCAACGCACCGTGCTGCAAGCCCTCCACCACCGGCACTTCGCTCTCCACCTGCCCATCGGGGTAGTAGCTGCGCAGCATGGTCATCGCACTGTCGGCGGTGTTCACCACTTCGGGTTCTGTTGGGGAGGTACTGCACGCAGTGAGGAGCAGGGCAAAGAGGAGGAAGCGCATGGGGGCAAAGCAACAGTAGAAGGCAGTATCGCGCATCACCGAACCGGATGGGCAGCGGAATGAACGGGTGGTGGTGGAGTAAGGAGTTTGGTATCGCCGTAATGTGGATCCGGCTTACATTCGTGTGAGCATGGTTGGCGTCCGTTGGATCCTTGGCCCCAGCTTGGACCAACACAGCAACGCACAGCCACGCCGCGTGGACGCAACTGGCAAGATCGTGATCACCAAAACCATTGACCTGCTTAATGTCTCTCTTCTGAACGGACTTTTGCGGTTGTAGTGGATGACGTTGGACCATGTTCGGTCGGCCGCATGATCACACACTAGCACAAGCCATGCACGATCCACTGCCCTGTACGCACGCACTGTCGCCTTCGCAAGGTGGCCGTCGTTCCGATCGGCTCCGTTCAACCCAGCAGCGCATGGACCAATTCCGTATCGCGCTACTGTTCGTGCTGCTGTGGAGCGCGGTGGCGATGCAGGCTCAAGATCCTTATTTCAAGCCCTTTCAAGCATCGAGCAAGAAGCTTTTCGTTCGCGATGCCCCTTCAACCCCAGGGTACGACCTGGCGTTCGATTCTGCCGCTACGCTAGGAACGGATTCCATCTACTTCCACTTCGGTGCCATGGACCTGGCGTCCGGTGAAATGGTACCGGGATGCTCCGGCTGGGGTGATCCGTACTGCTACACAGCGAACACGCCCATCTGGTCGGGAACGCTCTTCCTTTCCAACAACATCGGTACGTACTGGATGCGGAACAACCTCGGCGATAGCCTACGGTTCGAACTTGGTATGGCTATCGGAGACACATCAGTGTTCTTTCAAGATGCCGTTCAGCGGTTCTCGCTCATCAAGTCCACACCGGATACGATGACCGTACTTAGCTACACGGACTCCATCTACAGATACACCATCACCCACACCGACCTGAACGACCTGCCGATCCAATCGGTTCTGAACGGTGGCTCCCTGGTCGTAGGCAAGCAGCTAGGGTTGATCACATTCTTCAAGATCGACTCGTTCCCGCAGGTGCTGGAACCGCTCCTGTTGTTCGGTAGCAAGGATCCCGATGTCGGTCTGCATCAGATCACGAGCGCCATGGTGCGCGATCATCAGCCTGGCGACGTCATCCAAACCAGGTCCTACCAAGGGGGTGGATACCCTCCCCTTCCCTTTTCCTACCGCAAGGAGTCCATTCTGGCACGGTCGGATACGCCCGACTCAGTGCAGTACCTCATCGACTTGGAGTATTCCACCGCCAATGGGACCACCAACAGTGGTACAGCTTCGTTACGCTATTCCAAACAGGATGTCCTTGCAGAACTGCCGTTCGACCGCTTCAATGGTTCAATAATGTCACTGACCAGAACGAACGGATGTGCCGGTCCGACCTGGCGCTTCAACTCTGAACTGGTTCCTGGAATGTGGGAATGTCCGGAAGGTAATTGTTGGATATATGGTGACACACAAGGTCCTCCCCCTGTGTCTTCCAATGCACTCTATCTTGGTATTTCTGATTCACATTACTATTTCCAAACGCCTGTTTCATCTTGGGATGCTCCCTATTGGAATATTAAGAATATTGTTTATTATATAAAGAATGGAATTGAATGCGGCACCGAATTCCATGTTGGCCTGGGCGGGTCAGTCGTTCCGGGTTCCATTAAGGTCTTTCCGAACCCTTCCGAAGGCCCCATCACGATATCCTCCCACGAGCTGCTAAGGTCAGTGCGCATCGTTGATGGTCGTGGAGGGTCAAAATGGTCTGGTTTCCCGTCAGCAACTTGTATTGTTGCGATAATGGGCTCGCGTGCGGTTCCGTAACGATGTGACCACCCAGTAGACCCTGGAGCACGAGGGCAGCGCGTACAACCCTACAACTTCACGAACTCCACGCGGCGGTTGTTCGCCTTGCCCTGGGGGCTGTCGTTGGGGCCGGCGGGTGTGCCTTCGCCCTTGCCATCGGTCTCCAGGCGGCTGCCGTCCACGGCGAACTCCTTCACCAGGGCCTCCTTCGTCGCTATCGGTGTGGCCGATGATGCGCACCCGCACACCGGGGTTCTCCGTGAGCACGGTGCCGATGTCCTTCAGCGTGCCATAGCTCTCGGGCTTGATGCGGTCGCTGCCACTGTCGAAGAGGATACCGCGCGTGACCAAGCGGCCTTCAGTGATGAGCTTGTTGCGCGTGTCGGGCGCGCCGGCCGCCACCCGCAGGTCCTTCAGGTAGGCCGTGCTGCCCTCGCAGCCGCCTCCGTCCACAATGAAGCGGTAGTTGACCCCCGGTTGGAAGGCGCGCGGGATGTCCCACACCTTCTCGTCGTTCAGGTACATGCGCAGGCGGGCCTTCTGGCGCCAGATGCTGACCCGGGCCATGGGCGCGATGCCGCGGTGTACCAGCTGCATCTGGCCCTTCTCATTGCTCAGCAGCTCAGGACCCTCCACACTGTTGACGCTGATGCGTGAATTGCCCTGCGAGCCGCCGGCGCCCTGCGGGTGTATGCTCACCTGCACCCGACCGTTGTCCTCCGGACGTAGCAGCCCGGCACTGTTGTCCGCCACGAACGCCGCGGTAAGGAAGGAGCAGTAGTAGCTGAACTCGTCGCTGGTGGCCACATCGAACTCGATGGTGCAGTTCTCCGGCAACACCCCGAGGAACTCCGGGTAGAAGATGCCCTCTCCATTGAGCTTCAGCCAGCGGCCTTCACTGCCATCAATGGTCACCACCTCGCCGCTGCTGTTGGTGTTCCACCGCGCGGGGAAGTCGCCGATGGCATCCTGGGTGAAGTCCTCCACGGCGATGACCTGCTCGCCGGGTACGAAGTCGAACTTGCTGTAGGCCGTGAGGCTGCGCGACTTGGCGGAGGTGCTGCCACCGGCATTGCCGCCGCCTGCATTACCGCCTTCACCTCCTTCTGCGGGCTCCTGCCCCCCGGTCCCGTCCGGCGCATCGCCCTGGCCCTTCTTGCCCTTGCCTTTGGTGGCCTCCTTCGCGCCCTTGTCCACGCCTTCCTCGGCCTTGTCGAGGCCCTTGTCGATGGTCTGGTCCACCTTGCGTTCAAGGCGTTCCTTGGCCTTCTGCTCAAGGCGTTCCTGGATGTTGATCTGGGCGGCGGCCGTGCCCATGAGCACTACGGGCAGGGCCAGCACAAGGGTGGTACGACGAATGCGCTGCATGGGCGCAAGGTAGTGGAACAGCCACAAATACGTCGACCATTGTGGATAAATTATCGACGAACATCTGTTAATTATCGACAGATGAAGAAATGAGCGCCGCAGCGGTACGCCTTCCGGCCGGGTTCACGCGGCCAACAGGGCCTGCATGCGATCCAGCAGGGCGTCGGGGTCGTAGGGCTTCTGCACCAGGTCGTTGGCTCCCGTGCTGTGTACGGTGGCCTGCAGGCGTGGCAGCTCGTAGCCGGTGAGCACGAGGATGGGCAGGCTGTGGCCCTGGGCGCGCAGTGCTTCCACCACGCTAAGGCCGTCCACATGGGGCAGGCCCAGGTCCAGCAGCAGCAGGTCGGGTTGCAAGCGTTGGCAGTGCTCCAGGGCTTGGCGGCCATCGCGCAGGGTGCTTACCTGCCAGCCGGCCTGCTGCAGCCGCTTCTCCAGCAGCTTGCGCACCAACGCATCGTCCTCGATCACCAGCACATGGGGCATACCGGCTGATACGTGCGGCAGAGGCGCCGGGTTACCGGCCTCTGCTCAGGTGAGCTCCAGGATGTCCTCTGGCAGGGCCTCTGTGGCCGGGTACACCATGATCAAGGAGAGCTCTTGGAACTGCTTGTCCAGCCTTCGCGGCAGTTGGTCCAGGGCGATCTGGTGGCTGATGGACCGCGGGCGCGCGCTCACCAACACCACCAGGTCGTTGGGCTGCGCATGCCGGGCGAGCCGGTCCTCCAGTTCCACATCCTCCTCCAGTGGGACCAGCACTGGCGCGAAGGTGCTGCGCTGCCCGGCGAGCACTGCCAGCAGCGCGTCATGGGTGGTTGGTTCGGCCAGTACTTCGCTGCGCAAGCCCAGCTCCTTGGCCATGCGCTGCACCTTGTCCACCCACTGCACGAAGCCCGGTTCGCGCTCAGCAAGTGGCGGACAGACCAGCAACAGGCGGCGATGCGCAGGCAAGGGGCGGGTGATGCGCGTGACCAGCACCAACTGATGGTAGTTGCGCAGCAGCGTATCGGTCTTGGGGCCGAACAAGCGCTCCAACAGGGTGACGCGGTCGCTCCAGCCCAGCAGGATCACGTTGCTGCCGGTCTCCTTCGCCGTACGGATGATGCCACCGGCCACATTGTTGTCAATAGTCACCACGGTGTTCACCGGTAGATCGCTGCCCGCGGCATACCGCGCCTGGTCGCTCAGCAGCCGCTGCATACGCTGCGCCCGCTGGGTGGCCCGGTCATCGTTCTCCACCACGGTGACCAAGGTGATGGGCTGTGGCTTCTGGTGGGTGCGCAACAGGGTGGCCAGGTCCAGCAAGGGCGGCACGCTGGCCGGTTCGGCACAGGGAATGAGGATGCGTTCGCGCACCGGTTCGGCCACTGCACCAGGCTGTACGTCCACTTCGCCCGTGCGCACGATGCGCCGAGCCGCAGCCTCCGTGGCGAAGCTGGCCACCAAGGAGGTGATGAGGATGAGGATGATGGTGCCGTTGAGGATGGCCTCATCGATGATACCCGCCTTGTAGCCCACCAGGATGATGGCCAGGGTGGCCGCAGCATGCGCACTGCTTAGCCCGAAGATGAGCTGCCGTTGTGCACTGTTGTATCGGAACACCATCTGGGTGGTGAAGGCAGCCAGCCACTTGCCCACCAAGGCCACCACGGTGAGCACCCCCGCCACCACCAACGCATCCGTGCCGCGTGTGAGCACCCGCACATCCACCACCATGCCTACACTGATCAGAAAGAAAGGGATGAACAGCGCGTTGCCCACGAACTCCAAGCGGTTCATCAGCACCGATGATGCTGGGATCAGGCGGTTGAGCGCCAGACCCGCTACGAAGGCGCCGATGATGGGCTCCACACCCGCCACCTGCGCCAGGAACGCCGCGAAGAACACCGCCGCCAATACGAAGATGTAGTGGGAGGTCTTCTCGCTCTCCAGCCGACTGAAGAACCAGCGGGCAATGCGCGGCAGCACAGCGAACATGAACAGCAGGAAAATGGCCATCGACGTGCTGAGGCGGATCCAGAACTCTTGCGTGAGGCCACCCGTCTCGGCCCCCATCAATACCGCGAAGACCAACAGTACCGCCGTATCCGTGAGGATGGTGCCGCCCACCGCCACTGCCACCGCCTGCTGCCTGCCAATGCCGAACTTCGATACGATCGGGTAGGCCACCAGTGTATGGGTGGAGAACATGATGGCCGTTAAGAAACTCGCCCCTTCACTGAAGCCCAGCAGGTAGCGACACGCCGGATAGCCGATGGCCAGCGGTATGGCGAAGGTGAACAGCCCGAACCATAAGCTCTTGTTGCGGTGCTTGCGGAACTCGTCCATGTCCAGCTCCAGACCGGCGATGAACATGATGTAGAGCAGACCGATGGTGCTGAACAGGTCCACCGCGCTGTTCTTCTCCAACAGATTGAGGGCGTGCGGCCCTACAATGACACCCGAGATGATGAGGCCGATGACACCCGGCACCTTGAACTGCCGCAGGATGAGCGGGGCCAGCAGGATGATGAAGAGCACCACGCAGAACACCAGCACCGGGTTCTGCAGCGGCAGTTGGAACTCCGTGGAAAGGTGCTGGAAGAAGCTGTTGGCCATGGCCCGGGGTGCCGGTCGCGCACAAAGATGGGCCTTCCCATCCGCACACCGGAGGTCTACTGCGGCGCGATCACTCCTGCTCCTCCTCGTCGTCCTCCACCGGCTCGGTGCGGAAGATCCAGAACTTCTGGCCCACGAAGTTGAACATCGCACAGATGGCCGTGGCGCCGAAGAAGGCCACGAGGTACTTGCGCGGCACCCAGCTCCACGTGCTGTGCTGGTGAAGCACCCACAGGAAGAGGCTGTTGAGGCTTACGTTGAGCACCATGGACATGCCGTAGAGCGCCATGAACTTCACCAGCCGGCGGTTGCTGCGGTCCTTGCGGCGCCAGGTCCAGCGCTTGTTGAAGTGGTAGGTGACCATCAGCCCGCAGAGGAAGCTGAGCGTCTTGGCCACGGCCTCGTTGCTCCACGGCGGCGGCAGCAAGGCCTCAGGCAGCAGCTGCAGGAAGAGGTAATAGCAGGCCAGGTCAGTGAGCACCGCAAGACCACCGATGAAGCCGAACTTCACCAATTGCTTGCGCCCTTCGGGTACGGCGCTCAGTCGCGCAAGAGGCATGTGGTCAGCGGGTAATGGCCTTGAAGAGGTCGTTGCCGTTGGCGAAGAGGATCAGGCCCAGCAGCAGCACCATGCCGATCATCTGCGCCACCTCCAGCACCCGCTGGTTGGGTGCCCGGCCGGTGATCATCTCGTACAGCAAAAAGATCACGTGACCGCCGTCCAGCGCGGGGATGGGCAGGATGTTCATGAAGGCGAGGATGATGCTAAGGAAGGCCGTCATGTTCCAGAACACCTGCCAGTCCCACGTAGGGCTGAACAGCCCGCCAATGGCCCCGAAGCCGCCGATCTGGCTGGCGCCGGTGCGCGAGAACACGAGCTTCAGCGAGCGCACATACCCGCCCAAGGTCTCCCATCCGTAGCGGATACCCGCCGGTATGGCCGCCAGCAGCCCGAACTCCTCATGCGCGAACTGGAAGTAGGCCGTGGGCACCTGGTTGCCGATGCCGATGGTGCCATCGTCGCGCACGGTGAGCATCAGGTCCGTCACCGCACCGTCGCGCTCCACCGTCACCTTGGCCTGGCGGCCCTTCCACCGCTCCAGCTCCTTGCGCACATCGGCGTAGTACTTGGCCGTGACATCGTTCACCGCCACCAGCTTGTCACCCTTGCGCATGCCAGCCCCTGCGGCGGGGCCATCGGCCATCACCGTATCCACCGTGAAGGGCACGCGCGGACTGAAGAGGGTCTTTTCGCCGCTGGCCAGGATGCTGTCCTGCACATTGGGCGGCAACACCACGGTGGTGGTCGCGCCCATGCGGTCCACGGTCAGCGTGCGGGCACCGTCGATGAGGATGGTCTTGCCCACCTCCTCCAGCGTGCGGGGAGCGGCACCTTCCACTGCGAGGATGCGGTCGCCGTCCTGCAGGCCCTGGCGTTGCATCACCTCGCTCACGTGTACACCGTACTTCACCTCGCTCAGCGGAAGGTAGTCGCGGCCCCAGGTGAAGAGGATGCCGATGTAGATGAGCATGCCCAGCAACAGGTTCACGGTGACGCCGCCCACCATGATGATCAAGCGCTGCCAGGCGGGTTTGCTCCGGAACTCCCACGGCTCGGCCGGCTTGGACAGCTGCTCCTTGTCCATGCTCTCATCGATCATGCCGCTGATCTTGACATAGCCGCCGAAGGGGATCCAGCCGATGCCGAACTCGGTGCCGCGCCACTGCTTCTTCCACAGGGAGAACCAGGGATCGAAGAAGAGGTAGAACTTCTCCACCCGTGTGCCGAAGTAGCGTGCGGGGAGGAAGTGGCCCAGCTCGTGCAGCACCACCAGGATGCTGAGGCTGAGGATGAGCTGTGCGCCTTTGATCAGGATCTCCATGCAGTGGGTAGGCCGGCCTTGGCCACACGACGCGCTTCGGCATCACTGGCCTCCAGGTCGGCGAGGGTGGGGTTGGAAAGGAAGGGTACGGTGTTCAGGCAATGCTCCACCAGGTCGCTCATCTCCAGGAAGCCGATGGCATCCTGCAGGAAGAGCGCCACGGCCACCTCGTTGGCGGCGTTGAGCACACACGGCGCGTTGCCGCCCCGGTCCATGGCTTCGAGGGCCAGGGCCAAATTGCGGAAGGTCTCCAGATCGGGCTGCTCAAAGGTCAACGCCGGGTACTTCACGAAGTCGAAGCGCGGCCACGTGGTAGGCAGCCGGTCCGGGTAGGCCATGGCGTACTGGATGGGCAGCTTCATGTCCGGCAGGCCCATCTGCGCCTTCATGCTGCCATCGCGGAACTGCACGATGCTGTGGATGATGCTCTGCGGGTGCACGATGATCTCGATCTGCTCGCGCTTGAGGTGGAACAGCCACTTGGCCTCGATGGCCTCCAGGCCCTTGTTCATCAGGCTGGCGCTGTCGATGGTGATCTTGGCGCCCATGTCCCAGTTGGGGTGCTTCAGGGCCTGGGCCTTGGTCACCGTGGCCAGCTCGGCGCGGGTCCTTCCGCGGAAGGGACCACCACTGGCGGTGAGCACGATCTTCTCGATGGGGTTGTGCCATTCACCCGCCAAGCACTGGAAGATGGCGCTGTGCTCGCTGTCCACAGGGTAGATGTTCACTCCCTTCTCCTGCGCGGCCTTGGTCACCAGCTCACCGGCCACCACCAAGGTCTCCTTGTTGGCCAGGGCGATGTGCTTGCCCGCCGCGATGGCCGCCAGCCCTCGGCACCGGCATAGACCTTGATGCCCTTGGGGAAGAGCACGTCCTTCACGGCCTCCAGCTTGGCCGCATCGCCGATCACCACCGCGTTGGGGCTGAACTCCAGCGCCTGTTGGATCAGCAGGTCCACGTTGTTGCCGCAGCTCAACAGCTCCACGGCGAAGCGCTCGGGCTGCTCGCGCACCACGTCCAGGGCCTGCGTGCCGATGGAACCCGTGGAACCGAGGATGGCGATGCGTTTCTGCATGGTCGGACCGCCACCCCTGCGGCGGCAAGGGTGCAAAGATCGTGGTTTTGTGGGCTGGTGCGGAGGGGACGGTTTCCCCTCACCTCCCCCCCGCCGCCCTGCGCAAGCGGTCGTTGATCGCGCGGCCCAAGCCCTCCTCGGGGAATTCCTCGGCCACGATCACGGCGCA
>JALOLX010000074.1 GCA_025455765.1 Flavobacteriales bacterium
GGCCTCTTCAGCACTAACGAGAACCACATCCAACAAGCCTTCGCTGAACTGGAAGTGGGTGGGCTCATCATCAACGGAGTGCCGGGCCTGCGGGTGGACGGCATGCCCTATGGCGGTGTGAAGCACAGTGGACTGGGGCGTGAAGGGCCGCGGTACGCCATGGAAGAGATGAGCGAACGGCGGGTACTGCTGCGCTGAACAGCCTCACTGCCTTGCCTTTTTCCGGCCCGTGGCTTAGATTGCTCATCCTTTTCCCGGTGGTGACCTGCCCGTACCACCCCAATGCCACCGACCCATGGCCCGAACCGTACGCTCGTTCAAAACACCGCTCACCTTCACGCTCATCGCAGGTGTGGTGGGCCTTTCCGCCTTCAATGCACTGGGCGTGAAGGAGCAGACCACACCCACGACCGGTGCCAAGAGCGCGGTCCCCACTTCGGACTTCACCAACTTCGAATCGGCCCACGTACACCCGCTGGAGCTGACACCCGACGGCACCAAGCTGTTGGCCGTGAACACGGGGAACAACAGCCTGGAAGTGTTCCTGGTGACCCCGGCCGGATTGGCCCACGCGAAGACCATTCCTGTAGGGCTGGAGCCAGTGAGCGTGCGTGCCCGCACCAACGGCGAGGCCTGGGTGGTGTGCCAGGTGAGCGATGAAGTGAGCGTGGTGGACCTGACATTGGGCGCCACCATCCGCAGTGTGCTCACCGAGAACGAACCGGCCGATGTGGTCTTCGCTGGTTCGCCGCAGAAAGCTTTTGTGAGCTGCGCCGAGCAGGAACTCGTGCAGGTGTTCGACCCTGCCAACCCCGCCACCGCACCCACGGTGGTCCTCCTGAAGGGCGAGCAGCCGCGCGCCCTGGCCGTGAGCCCGGATGGCAGCACGGTGTACTGCGCCTTCTTCGAGAGCGGCAACCAGACCACCGTGATCCCCGGCAACGTGTTCCACGCAGGTGGCTTCTGCTCCGTGCAGGGTGGCGCCTGTACCACGGTGCCCAGTGATGTGACCAACCCGGCCGGCCCTTACGGCGGTGTGGTGCCCGTGCCCAATGCAGGCACCGGATTCAACCCGCCGATGAACCCCAACAACCCGGCCATGGACGGCAACCACAGCCTGGTGGTGCGCAAGAACGCGGCCGGGCAATGGATGGATGACAATGGGGGCAACTGGACCACCATTGTCACCGGTGGCCTGACCGGCACCGCGCGCATCGCAGGCTGGGACATGCCCGACCGCGATGTGGCGATGATCAACGCCAACAACCCCACCACGGCCGGTGTAACCTACAAGCAGCACTTGGGCAATATCCTCATGGCGATGTCCGTGCATCCTACCAGTGGCGAGGTGTATGTAGTGGGCACCGACGCCACCAACGAAGTGCGCTTCGAGCCCAACCTGCGCGGCAAGTTCCTGCGGGTGAACGTTTCGCGCTTCGCACCGGCAGGCAGTCCGTTCGTTGCCGACCTCAACCCCCACATCAATTATAGCACCCATACCTCGCCTCCTGTGCTGCGCAAGCAGTCCGTGGGCGATCCGCGCGGCATTGCGTGGAAGGCCGATGGCAGCAAGGCCTACGTCACGGGCATGGGCAGCAACAACGTCATCACCATCACACCCACCGGCAACCGCACTGTGCCCGATCCCATCGTGGTGGGTGAAGGTCCCACGGGCATCGTATTGGATGAAGCGAACGGCCGCGCCTATGTGCTCAACAAGTTCGGCGCATCGGTCTCCACCATTGATCTCACGAGCGACGAAGAGGTGGCGCGTACCGGCTTCTTCGACCCCACGCCCGAGATCATCCGCAAGGGCCGCAAGCACCTCTACAACACCCACGAGGGCAGCGGCCACGGCCACATCAGCTGCGGATCCTGCCATGTGGACGGCAAGTGGGACCGCCTGGCTTGGGACCTCGGCAACCCTGCGGGTGATCCTGTCACCGTCAACGATCCAGCGGGCAACAAGACATTCCATCCGATGAAGGGCTTGAAGACCACCCAGTTCCTCATCGACATCATCGATCGTGGCACGGGCAAGTTGCATTGGCGAGGTGACAAAGGCAGCTTCCACGACTTCGCGGGCGCCTTCGAAGACCTGCAAGGCACCGAAGCGCCAATGGACCCGGTGGGCATGCAGGAGTTCTCCGACTTCCTCAACGCCACTTGGCACGTGCCCAATCCGTACCGTACGATCCGTCCGGATAGTTCCGTGGCCGCCACTGTAGAGCGGATGCCCGGTCGCGTGCGACTGACCGGCACCAGCTTCCAGACCGTACCGGCGGCGGGTGTACGGCTGTTCGTGGCGGTGAACATCAACTGCTCGCACTGCCACCAGACCGGCAGCGGTCGCGGGCATCTCCCCGGTAATGGCAGCAACATCAGCGCAGGGCAGGTGAACATGACCAACAACACGAACATGGTGCCTGACCTACGCACGGTATACCGTAAGAACGGCTTCTTCTACAACACCACGGAATGCACCAGTGGCTTTGGCTTGATGGCCGATGGTGTCATGGAGACCCGCTTCAACAACCCAGGCGTCAGCGGCCATTACTTCGGCGACTACGAGCCCGAGCTGCTCAGTTGGAGCGGAGGCATCACCCAGGTGAACAGCCCGCAGAGCCACCAATTCACGCTTGCCCATCCTGTGCATGATGCATTGCCTGCGGTGGGCATGCGCATGACGCTGAACGGCAGTCAAGGCAGTGTAGGCCGTGTGAACAGCATGAAGACCTTCATGGTGGAGAAGTATCCGGCCGATTACGCGCTGGTGGTGAAGGGCCTGTACAACGGCGAGGCACGTGGCTTCTACTACATCGGCAGCAACACCTACCAGAGCGACCTCGCAGGTCAGACCGTGACGCACGCGCAACTGCTGGCCGCAGCGCAAGCGGGATCGCCGCTCACCTGGACCGTGGTACACCCCAGCACCAAGATCAGGCATGGGGTGGACCGCGACAGTGATGGCATCTTCGACTACCAGGATGGCGATGCCGAGCTGGCCTTGAGCCTCTATCTGGAAGGTGCCTTCACCGGCAGTGGCATGCGCACCGATCTGCGCGCCGCCGGCCTGTTACCCGGCAACGACCCCTATGGCGATGGCGAAGCGCTGAAGCCTGAACTGCTGGAACGCACGGGCAGTGGCGCACCGGTCGATTGGGTGTGGCTGGAGCTGCGCGATGGAGCCGATGCGGCGGAGGTGATCGACGGGCGTGCGTGCTTGGTGCTGGCCAACGGTGAAGTGGTGATGGCGGACGGCACGGCACCGGTGGTCTTCCCGCTCGCACCGCGCGGCAGCTATTACGTGATGGCCACACACCGCAACCACCTGGGCGTGATGACCGCCGCGGCATATCCGATGGGACAAGGTGTGCTACGTCTTGATCTGCGCTCCAGTGCAGTAACCACGTTCGGCACCGACGCCCAACGCACGATCGGCAACGTACGCGCGCTCTGGGCGGGCGATGTGAACGGCGATGGCGTGCTGCGTTACACCGGGGCCAGCAACGACCGCGATCCTGTTCTCTCGCGCATCGGTGGCAGCGTGCCTACGGCAACTGCGGTGGGCTACTTCGATGAGGATGTGGACCTGAACGGCATCGTGCGCTACAGCGGTGCCGCGAACGACCGCGATCCGCTCCTGCAGAACATCGGTGGAAGCGTGCCCACTAATACGCGGGTGCAGCAGTTGCCCTGACCGTACTGATCCACACAACGCAAAAGCCGGAGGCCAGTGCTCCGGTTTTCGCGTTCGGTCCTGGGTGGTGATCAACCTTTGGCTGCCTTCTCCAGCTTGTCGATCCGCTCCACGATACGGTCCAGGTTGCGGAAGTGGATGTAGCTCTTGCGGTACTTGCTGGCCTCCCACGCCGGTGAACCCATGTAGGCCTCGCCGGCCTTGGTATCCTTGCTGATGCCGCTCTGCGCCGCGATGATGGTGCCATCCGCGATCTTCAGGTGACCGATGATGCCCACCTGACCGCTGAACATACAGTTCTTGCCGATCTTGGTGCTGCCCGCCACCACACCGCCCGCCGCGTAGTAGGTGTTCTCACCCACCTCCACGTTGTGCGCGATGTGGATCAGGTTGTCGAACTTGACGCCTCGGCGCAGGATGGTGCTGCCTAACGTGGCGCGGTCGATGGCACAGTTGGCGCCGATCTCCACATCGTCCTCGATCACCACATTGCCGATCTGCGGGATCTTCTCCGCCGCATTGGGTCCTGTCGCGAAGCGGAAGCCATCGCTACCGATCACCGTACCGCTGTGGATGATACAGTTGGCGCCCACCAGGCAATCGGAATAGATCGTCACATTGGCGAAGACCGTCGTGTTATCGCCGATGGTCACGTTGTCGCCGATGTAGGCGTGCGGATAGATCTTCACGTTGTTGCCCAGCTTCGCGTTCGCACCGATGTAAGCCAGCGCGCCGATGTAGCAGTCCTTCCCATAGGTCGCGCCTTCCTCGATCACCGCTTGGGGCGCGATGCCCTTCTTGTCCAGTTTGATGGTGTTGTACATCGCCAGCACCTTCGCGAAAGCGCCCTGTGCATCGGCCACGCGCACCAGGGTGGTCTTCACCGGGGCCGTCAGTTCGAAGGCTTGTCCGATGATCACCACGCTGGCGGTGGTCCCGTACACGTACTGGGTATAGGCCGGATTGGCTAGGAACGACAGGGACCCTTCGCCGCCTTCTTCGATCTTGGAGAGCTTGCTGACGGTGGCGTTGGGATCGCCTTCCACGGTGCCTTGAAGGAGTTGTGCGATCTGTGCGGCGGTGAATTGCATGGGGCGCAGTTGTAATGGACCGCCAAGGTAGAAGGGAAGGCATTCGCTGCGCTCATGCCTACTTAATGGAACCGCAGAGGGCGCAGAGAACGCGGAGAAATGCCATCGGCCGATGCTCACTTGTCCTTCAGCATTTGCATTCCCCTATGTGAACACCGCACCCTCTGCGGTTGAACGCATTTTGTATCCCCTCTACGCCCTCTGCGGTTGCCCCCCATCCCAACCGGCATTCCGAATTCCTCTGCGCCCTCCGTGCCCTCTACGGTCGAACGCATTTTGTATTCCCTCCCCGACCTCCGCGCACTCTGCGGTTGCCTCGCATTCCGCATTCCCTCTGCGCCCTCCGCTCCCTCTGCGGTTGCCCCCCATTCCGCGTTCCCTCCGCGCCCTCCGCTCCCTCTGCGGTTGCCCCCCATTCCGCATTCCCTCCGCGCCCTCCGCGACCTCTGCGGTTGCCTCGCATTCCGCATTCCCTCTGCACCCTCTGCGCCCCTGTCTCCCGTCAGGCAGGCTCTACCGTTGAACGCATTTGTATTCCTTCACATTCACTGTGGTGTCCAGTTAACCCATGTCACTACAGCACTTACCTTCACTCGTCATGATCGAGAACACACTCGCCACCAAGATCATCGGGGCCGCCATCGACGTTCATCGTGAGCTCGGACCTGGGTTACTGGAGAGCATCTATGAAGATTGCCTCGCTATGGAGTTGCGCAGGCGCGGGGTCCCTTTCGAGCAGCAAGCACCTGTGCCTGTCATCTACAAGGGTGAGCGTGTGAAGAACGATCTGCGCCTGGATCTTTGGGTGGACCGCAAAGTGATCGTTGAAGTAAAAGCAGTTGAGGCACTTCATTCGATACACTGGGCACAGACCATGACCTACCTCAAACTCACGAACAACCGCCTCGGTCTGCTCATGAACTTCAATGTGGACCTGATGAAGAATGGGGTTGAACGGGTGGCGAACGGCATGTATTGACGGGGTTGGCATTCGCTGCTCTACTGCAGAAGAATTCTGAACCGCAGAGAGCGCAGAGGATGTGGAGAGATGCTCACTTCAGACCGTCGCTACTGCGAAGCTTACGCTCCCTCTGCGCCCTCCGCTCCCTCTGCGGTTGCCCCCCATTCCGCATTCCCTCCGCGACCTCCGCGCCCTCTGCGGTTAAACGCATTCCGCATCCCCTCTGCGGTTACTTGCATTAGCCCTCCCCTCTGCGTTTCCTCCCGATCTTTGACCCGTGTCCGCCCCCATCGACGTCCGCGAAAAGGTCCGCCTGCTGCCGCACACCCCCGGCGTGTATCAGTTCTTCGATGCCGAAGGGAAGATCCTCTACGTGGGCAAGGCCAAGAGCCTGCGCCACCGCGTGGGCAGCTACTTCGCCAAGGACCATGCCGATGGCAAGACACGCCTGCTCGTCAAGCGCATCGCCGACCTGCGCGTGATCCACGTGCCCACCGAGTTCGAGGCCCTGTTGCTGGAGAATAGCCTCATCAAGGAGCTGCAGCCACGTTTCAACATCAACCTGCGCGACGACAAGAGCTTCCCCTTCATCCGCATCCGCAACGAACGTTTTCCCCGCGTGGAGGGCATGCGCAATCCCGAGGACGACGGCAGCGACTACTTCGGCCCCTACGCCAGTGTGCGCACCATGAAGACCGTGCTGGGCCTTGCACACAAGCTCTACAAGCTCCGCACCTGCACCTACGACCTCACGCCAAAGAACATCGAGCAGAAGAAGTTCAAGCGCTGCCTGGAGTACCACATCGGCAACTGCAAGGCCCCTTGCGAAGGACTGCAGTCGCAGGCCGAGTACGAT
>JALOLX010000075.1 GCA_025455765.1 Flavobacteriales bacterium
GTGGAACGACACCACTTCGCTCGATCTGAACGCAGTGCTCCGGTTGGACCCGTCCGTTCCTGGGACCGTGCGCTGGCGCGATCGACGCACCCTCGCCTTTGAACCCAGCGAGCGGATGGCTGCGGATAAGGATCATACTGTACAAGTGGACCTTGGGGCGCTTATCTCCGTGCCGCAGGACCACCGGTCGCTCCAGTACACGGTACATACTGTGGCCCAGGGGGCGCGCATCAGTGTGACCGATCTGCAAGGCACCGCAGCCTCCGGACAACAGTTGCACCTCAGTGTGCGCACCAAGGATGATGCCACCGCTCAGGACCTCCCCGGCTGCTTTCGCGCCGTACAGAACGGAACCGAACTTCCCCTCACCTGGAGCCATGAAGCGGACGGTCGCGCACACACACTGATCGTGGGTGATGTGCAACGCGAGCGCACACACAGCACCATCGTGGTCACCTATGACGGGTCCGCCATCGGCACGAACGAACAGGAGGAGCTGCAGATCGCCCTGCCGAGCCGCGATGAACTGGGTCTGATCGCCACTACGACACGGGATGACGGAGAGCGCTTCGCCGAGCTCATCTTCAGCGATCCCTTGGATGTGGCACAGGACCTCGAAGGCCGTGTGACGCTTGGCAATGGAGATGTGCGGCTGCATGTGGACGGCAACAAGCTCCTGGTGCTACCGGCCGATCAGCTGGTGGGTGAGCAATTGATCAGTGTGGGACATGGCATCCGCGGTCAGCACGACATTGAGCTGCCCGGTGATACCGCCTTCACCATCGACTTCGCTGAGCGCAAGCCCGCTGTGCGCATGTTGGGCGACGGTACCATCCTGCCTTCGAGCAACGGCATGGTGCTGCCGTTCGAGGCCGTGGGTCTGCATCACGTGGAGGTGCGGGTGCTGCGCGTCACCACCAGCAATGTGCCTCAGTTCCTGCAGGTGAACGCGCTCAGCGGGAACAACGAGCTTGCCAGGGTGGGCCAACTGGTGGCGCGCCATCTGGTACCCTTGCGCACGGCGGATGCACCGGAACTCACCGACTGGAACCGCTACCACCTGGACCTCTCGACGTACTTCACCGCAGAACCTGGGGCCATCTACCGGGTGGAGCTCTCCTTCCGTAGACAGCATAGTGCGCTGGCCTGTACGGGTGCACAAGGCGACCTGCCCGACCTGAGCTGGGAACAGGACCTGGCGACGGAACAGGGCCGGCACGATGGCAGTATCCACGAATGGTACGGATACGACCACGAAGGCTACTACTGGTATGAAGAGGACCTCGACCCCTGCGGCGAGGACTACTACCGCGCACAACGTCCACAGGGCCGCAATGTGCTTGCCAGCGACCTGGGACTAATGGCCAAGAGCGCCAACGATGGGAGCTGGCGCTTCGCCGTTGCTGACCTGGTCACCACGGCGCCTTTGGCCGGAGTGGAGCTTCGTGTACTGGGCCCACAGCACCAGGTGCTGGCTACGCTGAAGAGCGACAAGGACGGCCTGGCTGAACTGAACGCCACCGCTGCACGACCTGCACTTCTGGTGGCACAGAAGGGTGGCCAGTACGGGTACCTGAGGCTCGAACCGGGGAGTGCGCTTTCCGTGAGCGAGTTCGACGTGAGCGGACGGCAGACACAGAAGGGTGTGAAAGGCTTCCTCTACGGCGAGCGCGGTGTATGGCGGCCTGGTGATACCCTGCACCTCGCCTTCATGCTGGAAGATGCCGCCATGGCGAAGGACCATCCCGTCGTACTACAACTCTTCGATCCGCAAGGACGTCCCCAGAACCGCCTTGTTGCAGGCATTGGGGTACAGGGCATCTATCGCTTCAGCACGGCCACTGCGCCCGATGCCCCCACAGGTCTGTGGAACGCGCAAGTGCAGGTGGGATCGGCGCGCTTCGAACGCAGCCTACGCATCGAAACGGTCCGCCCGAATCGTCTGCGGATCCAATTGGATGCAGGGGCTGAACGCCTACAGGGTCCCGGCCCCCACCCCATGGCGCTCCATGCCGAATGGCTGCACGGCGCCCCCGCCCGCGATCTGCGCACCACCGTGACCCTTATACTGGCGGCCGATCGCCTGGCCTTCAAAGGCTATGAGCACTGGAACTTCGAGGACCTCGCGCACAGCGTGACCGATGATGAAGTGCTCGTCTTCGAGGGGCGGACCGCTTCCGATGGCGACCTGCAGTTCCCCTTCACCGTGCCCCAGCGCGAAGGACTGCCCGCGCTGGTGAAGGCCAACCTGGTGACGCGCGTGTTCGAACCCGGCGGTGATGCCAGCATGGACCGCAGCACCGTCAGCGTAACGCCCTACAGCGCCTACGCAGGCCTTCGCGTTCCTCCCGCCTCCGGCGAATGGGGAAGCTACTTCACCGATACCACCTACACGGTCGATCTTGCGAGCCTCACTCCTGCTGGCGCGGCCTTGGGCGGTCGCAACCTTCGTGTGCAGGTATTGAAGCTCGGCCACAGCTGGTGGTGGGACGGAGCGGTGGGCGGTGAAGCCAATTACATGAGCGCCTCCCACAGTTCACTACGACAAGAGGTGACGTTGACCACGGACAGCCGCGGCCGAGCGACGTTCCCACTGAAGGTGGATCGCACCAACTGGGGCCGCATCGCGCTGCGTGTGCAGGACATGGAGAGCGGGCATGTCAGCGCTTCGCTGTTGTACTTCGACTGGCCAGGATGGGAAGGGCGCGCCCGCAGGGAGGATCCGAAGGCCGCATCGATGCTCACCTTCACAGCTGACAAGGACCGTTACCAGCCTGGCGACGAAGCCATACTCACCATCCCCTCCTCCGGGGAAGGGCGTGCGCTCATCACCATCGCCTCCCACGACCGCATCCTCAGCATGCGCTGGGTAGAACTCAGCGAGCGCGAGAGCCGCGTCACCGTGCCCATTACCGCGGACATGGCGCCGAACGTCTACGCGGACGTGTGCCTCTTGCAACCGCACGGCAGCGTGGCCAACGACCTGCCCATCCGTCTGCACGGTGTGCTGCCCCTGTTCGTAGAGGATGCCGCATCACGACTTGCTCCGGTGCTGAACGTGCCGAAGAACATCCGTACCGGCAGTCCCTTCCAGGTGAAGGTGAGCGAGGCCACAGGTCGCCCGATGACCTACACACTGGCCATTGTCGATGAGGGACTGCTCGACCTGACCCGCTTCCGTACGCCCGATCCGTGGAACCACTTCCATGCCCGCGAGGCGCTTGGCATGCAAAGTTGGGACCTCTACGATGAGGTGATCGGCGCTTACGGACAGCAAGTGCAACGCATCCTGGCACTGGGAGGCAGCGATGAGGGCGGCCCTGTGGAAGGTGCTCGCGCGCAGCGCTTCGTACCGGTCGTGCGCTATTTGGGACCCTTCACCATCGGAGCGAAAGGTCAGGGACAACATTCCTTCACCTTGGAGAATTACGTGGGCTCTGTGCGCGTGATGGTGGTGGCGTCCAATGGCGCCAAGGCCCAAGGGCACGCGGAACAGCGGGTACCGGTGACCAAGCCGTTGATGGTACTGGCCAGCCTGCCACGACAGCTCGCCCCTGGCGAAACCGTGGACCTGCCCGTGACGCTCTTCGCCATGGAGCGTGCACCCGGCAACGTGAACGTAAGTGTGCGCACCACTGGGCCGGTGCAGCTGACCGGGGCGGCCACGCAACAGCTGCGCATGACCACCACGGGTGAACAGCTGCTGCGCTTCGGCATCAGCTGCCGCGATAAGAGCGGTGTGGCACGCATCATCGTCACCGCGGACAACGGCACGGACAAGGCCACCACCGAAGTGGAGATCGACGTACGCGATCCTGGCCTGATGAGCAGCGACATAAGCGCACACCTCATCGGACCCGGCGAGCAGATCGAGATCGCCTATGCCCCGTTCGGTCTGCCGGGTAGCAACAGCGGCGAGATCGCTCTGAGCACCATGCCACCCATCAACCTCGGCGAGCGCCTGAAGTACCTGCTGCAGTACCCGCATGGCTGTCTCGAACAGACCGCCTCGCGTGCCTTCGCCCAGCTCTACATCGACCGCATCGTGGACCTCTCCACCACGGAGCGTGCGCAGCTGGAGCGGCAAGTGGGTGATGCCATGCGCCGCGTGGTGCAATTGCAGCGGGGCGATGGTGCGTTCAATACCTGGCCCAGCGGCGATGTGCATGACGGATGGAGCAGCACGTACGCCGGGCACTTCCTGGTGGAAGCACAGCGCGCGGGACATGCAGTGCCACAGCGCGCGCTGGACCGATGGGTGGAACACGCCCGCCGTGCCCTGCGCGAGGACCGACCCGAAAAGGCGAGCCCCATCGACCAGGCCGTACGCAGTGAGCTCGATGCGTATCGACTCTACGTGCTTGCCCTGGCCAAACGTGCAGAACCGGCGGCCATGAACCGACTGCGCGAGCGGAACGACCTCACCGTGCTTGCCCGCCACCTGCTCGCTGGCGCGTATGCGCTGAACGGTCGGAAAGATGTCGCGGGTAACTTGTTCGGGGCTGGTGCACCCCGGCAGGACGATCTGACCACTGCTTCCTGGACCTATGGCAGCGCGTTGCGCAACGATGCCATCACTGCCCACGTGCTTCACCTGCTCGGCCGTCGCACCGAGGCGTTCGCAGTGCTTCAACGCATGGCCGGATCGCTATCGGGGAACGAATGGCACAGCACACAGAGCACGGCGTTCGCGCTGTGGTCCATCGCGCAGATCACCGGCTTGGAGGCCGGCAACGCCGGTCTCCAAGCAACCATCACAGTGGATGGAAAGGCCCGCGAGGAACGCAGCCCCCGTCCACTGCGCTCCATACGCATCGACCAGGCGGATAAGCCCCATCGCATGCAGATACGCAACACCGGTAAGCAACCGCTGCACGTGCAACTCGTGCGTACAGGCCGATCGGCCATGGGCCAGGAACAGGCGATCGAACGTGGCGTCATTACGCGTGTGCGCTTCGAGGACCGGAACGGACAGGCGATCGACCCGACCCGCGTGGAACAAGGCACGGACGTGTTCGCGTTGGTGGAAGTGGTGCACGACGGCCAGCAGGGCGACCTGCGCAATATGGCCCTGACCCAGCTCTTCCCCAATGGTTGGGAGATCCGCCCCACTCGTCTGGAACAGGATCCTGAAGCTGTGCGGACCGATACCTATCAGGACTTCCGCGATGATCGTGTGCTGAGCTACTTCGACCTGCCGCGTGGTAGGGTACACCGCGTGCGGGTTGCGCTGAACGCCGCGTTCACCGGACGCTTCTGGATGCCGGGTGTGCAGGTGGAGGCCATGTACGACAACCGGATACAGACGCGCACCACCGGCCAGTGGGTGGAGGTGGTGCCCGCCGGGGCGACCAGCGCTATTCCGTGACAGCGAAGCGGAAGGTCCGCTCACCTTCCGTACTTCGAACGCGCAGCAGATAGGCACCGGTGCGGAGGTGCGGCACGTACACTTCCGTGCCGTCAAGGTTGCGCGTGCTCTGTTGCACTACGACACGCCCTGTCGCATCCAACACCTGCAATGATGCTGTGCGCGGACAGTCCTTGCATCGTAGTGTCAGCCTGCGCATGGTCGGCTCCACCAGCACTTCCAACGACTGGAGCGCTGCCACCTCGGGCACACCGATACCACCGCATGGGGCATAGCTCCCGTTCTGTTGCGTGAGGTTACCGGTGGGGCTGAGGAACAGGTACAGCTTCTCTTCCGGTGGGTTCGGGTTCTCGGTCCAGTGGTAGATCACCTTGCCGAACAGGTCCGCCTCATTGGGGCCGGTCTGTGGACCGCACGCGTTCACCGTGCAGCACGACGCACCACCAGTGAGCGTGCCCACCACCCGCTTAGCAGCATTGAACAAGGGCGCACCGGAAGAGCCCGGCTCCATCACGCCATGACCATTGGCCGTGGGCACCCAGTTCACCCGCCAATGCGATCCTGCGGTAAAGCCCGCCCACGAGGCGTCCGTGGCTGGTGCCGTGTAGGTGCTGATGCATTTCGGGTCGCCGGCCGGATGATGGATGCTGACCGCGTTGGACGGTGGAACGGCCGATACCTGCCAGCCCGCGTAAAAGGCATTGTAGGAGGCCGGAACCACGTTGTTCAGTTCCAGGAGCAGGAAGTCCGAGCCATAGGTGCCGCCTCCCTGTGGTCCGGAATCATTGCTGTCCGCGAGGCGCTCACATCCGGTCATCACCTGTGTGGTGGGTGCAGTTCCTGTGTCGCAGCCGCGCTGGTAGTTGAAGAGGAACTGGTACGAGCCGAAGTTGGCCACCTCCGAATCCTCACCGCAATGGAAGGCGGTCAACACCAAGGGACGGCAATCCTGTGCGCTGTTGTTCATCAAGGTGCCGCTGCAGAAGCCTGCGCCAGCCGGTACCACCACGCGGATCCGCACCACTGCGTCGCGCTGCTCCGACCAGCCATCGCCCTCGCTGCAGGCTACATCCACCATGCATGCACCGGCACGGTCCTCAATGAGATCACGGTAGCTGTGCAGGAGGCGTTCGATGCGAAAGCTGCCCCGGAAGGGCACACCGACGGGTTCGTAGTACTCCACCACCACCCGATCGCCGGACACCGGC
>JALOLX010000076.1 GCA_025455765.1 Flavobacteriales bacterium
ACCATGTGGACGAAGGCCGCGCGGAGGGCAACTTCTCGAACTGGGGCGAGCTGCCGGAGAAGAAGCGCAAGCACTTCGCCGAAGAGGCGGTGGAGTTCATCGAGGCCGGTGAAATGCCACTGCCCTCCTACACCTGGATGCACGGCGAAGCCAAGCTGAACGGAGCGCAGAAGCAGGCGCTCGCGGCGTTCTTTACGGGGATGCGGTAGGGTGATCGCACACTAAGTAAGGTTGTCGTGGTGGCGCTTCCTCTGGTGCCGTTGTGGACCAGTCTGCGCTGTACGGGGTATCAGGACCTGATGGTCGCCTAACGCCCACCCACCCCTATACCTGGTGGATGCTGCGGGCTGTGTGGTGCAACACGTGCAGCTCTCCCCAGGCCTGGAACGCACCGAAGTGCGCGTGGACGGCGCACCAGGGCTCTACACCCTGCGTTGGGCCGGCGGGCAGGTACGGGTGAGCGTGGTGCGGTAATGAACGGCACCCTTGGCGACCCTGAAGAGCGATGCCTGTGAGCATGTGCGCCAGTGCACGTAAAGCTTGGTCGCGCGACTAATGCACACCACAGGTCACGCGCCGTTACGCAGCGTATACCTATGCGCTGGTACCGCACCGGCCTCGAGCATTCCTTCAGCCATTGCAGAAGCACGGCGACCTGACCCCACATTTGGACCTGAACACCAGCACTACTTTAGGACGACCCGACCGTTCTAAAATGGATCTTATGATCGGTCGGGTACTTCAACCGCCGTTGGTGCCCCTCACTTCCCCTCCCCATACCCGAACAGCTCGGCCTTGCTCACCTTGCGCACGGGGCCCAAGCGTTCGAGGGCCTTCATGTCCATGGCGCTTTCTTTGCCGATGACCACGAAGGTGTAGGGGCGGCCCTTCACTTCGCGATCAAAGAAGGCCTTCATCGCGGCCATGTCGATGCCGGGGATGCGCTCGTAGTTGGTGCGACGCACATCGAAGTCGAGCCCCCGGCGACGTGCTGCGTCCCAGTTCCAATAGATGTTCTCCTTGGTGATGCGCGTGCTGGCGATGACCTTCAGCGCACTGGTCCTGGCACCCTCGAACTGCTCGGCGGCTTCGGGCATGTCGTTCATCAGCTTCAGCATGGCGTCCACGGCATCGTTGAGCTTGTCGGCCTGGGTGCCGATGAAGGCGCGCACGTAGTGGGCCTCGTCACGGTTGGTGGGCACGGTGTACGAGGCACTTGCACCGTAGGCCAGGGCCTTCGCCTCGCGGATCTCCTGGAACACGATGCTGCTGAGGCCGCTGCCGAAGTACTCGTTGAAGAGGCTGGCATAGGGCATCTTCTCCAGATCGAAGCCACCGGCCTTGCTCACCATCATCAGCTCGGTCTGCACCATATCGTGGTCCACGAAGAGCACACTGTTGCTCGTGACCTCCACTTCGGGGTAGGCGCGCGGTGCGGGCACGGCCTTGCGCTTGGCGGGCACCTTGTGGGCCAGGTCCAGCAGCACCCCGACCTCCTTGGGAGAGCGTTGGCCGTAGTAGAACACGGTATGCTCATAGCTCATGAGCCCGCGCACCTGCTCCAGCAATTGTGCACTGGTGAGGGCGCTGAGCTGCGCATCGCTGAGCACATCGTTGAAGGGTGAGCGCGCACCGTAGCGGGCCATGCTCAGCAAGCCGCCCTGAAGGATGGCGCCCTTGTCCTGCATGGCATCCTGCCGCGACTTGCGCATGTCCGCCACAAGGTTGCCGAGGGCGGCATCGTTGGGCTGCGCGGTGGCCAGCAGCGACTCCATCAGCGCGATGCCTTCGGGCATGCTCTTCTCCAGGCCGCTGAGGGTGATGTAGCAGCGGTCGTCGGTGGTGGTGGCCGAGAGGTCGAGGCCCAGGCGGAAGAGCTTCTTCTTCAGTTCCTCCGGGCTGAGGGTGCTGGTGCCGAGGTACTGCAGCAGGTCGGTGGCCACGGGCAGCGTAAGGTCGTGGCGGCTGCCCATCTCCACGATGTAGCGCAGGCTGAAGAGCTCGTTGGTGGGGTTCTTCACCACGGCCAGGGGCACGCCGCTTTTGAGGGTGCTGCGTTGGATGGCGGTGCTGTAGTCGATGAACTCAGGCGCCATGGCGATGGTGGGCAGGCGCTCCCATTCGCTGCGGAAGGTGCTCATGCCGCCACGCTTGATGTCGATGGCGGTGATGCTGGGCTTCTCCACCTTATGTACGCCGGTCTTCTCGCCCTGGCGCTTGTAGATGGTGACATGGCCGTCGTTCAAGGCACGGCGGGCGAAGTCCACCACCTGCTGCTTGGTGATGCCGGCCATACGATCGTAGAGGGCCACCTCGTTCTTCCAGTCCTTGCGCAGGATGAAGGCATCGGTCATGGCGGCGGCGCTGCGGCTGTTGTTCTCGCCCCAGCTGCGCATACGGCGCATGCGCAGGTCGTTCACCACGGCCTCGATGAGCCAGTCGTCGAACCGTCCTTCACGCAGGGCCTGCACCTCTTGCAGCAGCAGGTCGCGCACCTCCTCCAGGCGCTGGCCTTCCTTGGGCTGGCCGCTGATCTCCAGCTGGCTGTGGTCGGTCATCACGTTGGCGTAGGCGCTGGCACCCAGCACGCGCTGGCTCTGCACCAGCCCCAGATCGATGAGGCCCGCGCGACCGTTGTAGAGGATGCCGCGCACGAGCTCGAGCATCAGCGCATCATCACTGGCCACGCCATCGAAGCGCCAGGCGATATCGACCCATTCCGCCTCGGGGCCAGCCACTTCATCCATCACCGGCGCAGTGATGGGCGTGGCGGTGGGCACCGCGAAGGCCGGCACGGACGCGGGCTTCCACGCTCCGAAGTAGCGGTCCACCAGGGCGATGGTGCGGTCGTAGTCGATGTCTCCCGCAAGGATCACGGCCATGTTGTTGGGCACGTAGTAGGTGTCGAAGAAGGCATGGATCTTCTCCATGCTGGGGTTCTTCAGGTGTTCGCCGGTGCCAATGGTGGTCTGCGTGCCGTAGGGGTGGTGCGGGAAGAGCAGCTCGTTCATGCGCTTGTAGGCGCGGCGTCCGTCGTTGTCCTGGGTGCGGTTGAACTCTTCGTAGACGGTCTCCAGTTCGGTGTGGAAGAGGCGGAGCACGCACTCCTGCATGCGTTCGCTCTCGATGGCCATCCAGCGCTCCAGTTCATCGCTGGGGATGTCGTTGATGTAGACGGTGCGTTCGTTGCTGGTATAGGCGTTGGTGCCGCGTGCCCCCAGGCTCTTGATCATCTTGTCATACTCATTGGGGATGGAGTGCGCAGCGGCCAGGGTGGAGAGGCTGTCGATGCGGCGGTAAAGGCGATCGCGTTCCGCAGGGTCGGTGGTGGTGCGGCGCAGCTCATAGGTATCGCTGATCTGCTTCAACAGCACACGTTCGGCCTCCCAGTTGGAGGTGCCGATGCGGCTGGTGCCCTTGAAGAGCATGTGCTCCAGGTAGTGGGCCAGTCCGGTGGCATCGGCGGGATCGTTCTTGCTGCCGGCGCGCACAGCGATGTTGGTCTGGATGCGGGGCGCGTCCGGATTGCGGCTCAGCCACACCTGCAGGCCGTTCTCCAGGGTGTAGATGCGGGCCTGGAGCGGATCACCGGGCACGGTGGTGAAGGGGTACTTCTTCTGCGCAGTGAGGGCGAGGGGGGCGAACAGTGCCACGGCGATGACGGAGGCTTTCATGGGGAACGATCAGGAGGCCGAAGGTGGCGAAAATGCAGGCAGCTCCGACGATCGACGGTGCCGGACACCTCCATCAGCTGCGCAACTGCTCCTGCATCAGCCGTTGCATGGCAGCATTGATGCGCTGGAAGCGGGCTTCGCGTTCGGCCAGCACAGGCCGCAGGGCAAGGGTGCGCGTGCCGATGCCGGGATCATGCAGGAAGCCGATCACCTTCTCGTTGGCGGGGTTCACGTTCACCCCGATGCATACGGCCAGGCTGCGCTGTGGATCACGCCCCATGCGACGTCCGATGGCCAGTACGAGCACGGTGCGGCCTTCTGCGGTGAAGCGTTGCACCGCGGCCACCGGCAACGTCCGCATATCGTCCAGCGCGGTCGCCTCCAGCCGTGGGAAGAGCGCTTCCTGCAGCCACGCTCCCACCCCATCGTTGAGCACTTCGATCTCGCCGGGTGCCTTGCTGCGGTCCAGGAAGAGCTCCTTGCGCAGTTCCACCTGCTGCCCGCTGCGGTGGTGGTCGAAGCGCTGGAAGAAGAGCCCCTGCAGTCCGAAGTGCGGCACCAGCAGGTTGGTGAGCCGCAGCATGAACATTTCAGGTGTGGAGTTGAAGCTGGCGAGCAGGCGGAGCAACGCACCTTCGTTCCAGCGCTCATGGGCGAGGAAGGCGCGGATACCGGGCACCACCACGGCGGCCGGCAGCAGCAGCGCACCGCCGAAGTAGCTGGCCTTGCTGTTGTTGAGCACGTGATCGAAGCTGGTGGCGCGTGGCCAGGGCGTCATCAGCGCACGTTGCCCGGCCAGTCCCAGGAAGGCGTAGCCCAGTTCCTTGGCGAAGAGGAAGGCCTTCTGGTCCTCGGCCAGACGGGCATTGATGAGCAGGCGGCGCTTCTCAGGGATGAACACACTGCGGATGTGGAGCAGTTCCGGATGTTCGCGCAGATCGGTCTCACGCACCTCGTAACCAAAGCCGGTGGTGAGCAGGGTGCGGAGCTGGGCGCTGTGCAGGGCCTCCGCAGCGGGCAGGGCATGGAGGCTGCGGAAGTGTTGTGCCTCCTGCTCCAGCTCGGGGAAGTGGTTCTCGTGCAGCTCCTGGTAAGAGCGCAGGGCGGCGAAGTAGAAGTGCTCCTGGGAGAGGTTGTAGTTGGCGGCGATGCGGGCCAGGGTGCTGATGAAGGCCGAGACCTTGGCGGGTGCGTTGGCGATCAGCTCCACCAGCTTGCCGCGATCGATGCCGAAGAGGTCGAGCGGCACATCCTTGAGGAAGCCGTTCTCGAGCAGTTCGCCCACGGGGGCCAGGTGCTTGTCCAGCTTCAGGCTGACGAGCTTGTCGTACGTGGTGCCCAGCGCGGCGGCGAGGGCAGCGACCTTTTCGGCCTTGGGGTACTTGCGGCCCTTTTCGATCTCGTTGAGGTAGGACACCGAGAGCCCGGTGGCCTGGGAGAGCTGGGCGAGGGAGAACTGCATGGCCTGCCGGGCACGGCGCAGCTTCAATCCGAAGATGAGCCGGATATCCTCCTCCTTCAGGTCCATGGCGACCAAAAGTAGGTGGGATGGGCTGAGCGCGCTGCGCAGGGTCAGCGTTGCGCGGCCTTGAGGGTGTTCAGCAGCAGGCTGGTGATGGTCATCGGTCCCACGCCACCAGGCACCGGACTGATCCAGCTGCACTTGGGCGCCACGTCATCGAATTTCACGTCGCCCACCAAGCGGAAGCCGGCCTTGCGCGTGGCGTCAGGGATGCGGTGGATGCCCACGTCCACCACCACAGCGCCTTCCTTCACCATGTAAGCCGTGATGAACTCCGGGCGGCCGATGGCCGGGATGAGGATATCGGCCTGGCGGGTGATGGCAGCGAGGTCCTTGCTGCGGCTGTGGGTGATGGTGACCGAGCAGTTGCCGGGGTAAGCGTTGCGGCTCATCAGGATGCTCATGGGGGTGCCCACGATGTTGCTGCGGCCCACCACCACGCAGTGCTTGCCAGCGGTCTCGATGTGGTGGAAGCGCAACAGCTCCACGATGCCGGCCGGCGTGGCAGGCAGGAAGCCCGGCAGCCCCAGCACCATATTGCCCACGTTCTCGGGATGGAAGCCATCCACATCCTTGCGGGGATCGATGGCGAGGGTGATGCGATCGGCGTTGATGTGGCCGGGCAGGGGCAGTTGCACGATGAAGCCATCGAGCTCCTTGTCCTTGTTGAGCGAGCGCACCAGGTGGAGCAGCTCATCCTCGGCGGTGGTGGCCGGCCGCTTGATCAGGGTGCTGCGGAAGCCCACGCTCTGGCAGGCCTTCACCTTGCTTTCCACGTAGGTGCGGCTGGCCCCATCATCACCCACGAGCACAGCGGCCAAGTGGGGCACACGTCCACGGGCAGCCTTCACCTCCAGTGCTTCGGCAGCAATGCGTTCACGGAGGGCCTGCGAAGCCCGCTTGCCATCGAGGAGCTGATAAGTGGCCACGTCGTTCACCGGGGTGAAGGTACGACGGAGGCTGGAAGGTGATGCGCGTGTGCCGGGACGCGGCAATGGCGGGGTCAGCGGGCCCTGTCCACCACAAAGGTGGCGTGCTGCACGAGGTCCTCGGTGCGCACCACGAGGTGGTAGCTACCGGGCGGCAGCGGCGTGTTATCGAACGGCATGCGCCCTCCTTGCGCAGCGATGCGTTGGTGAAGCACGGTCCGGCCAGCGCCATCGAGCACCGTGAGCTCGGCCGTGGCACCTGCGGGTATCCCGTGGATCCACCGTTCGCCAGCTCCGGGATTGGGATGGATGCGGAGTTCGGCCGGCGCATCGATGTGGACCACCCGCATCTCGCTCCAGCTCATGGTGCCGTCCAGGTCGGTCTGGCGCAGGCGGTAGTAGCTGGTGCCGGGCAGTGGGCGTTCATCCACGGCGCTGTAGTGCAGCA
>JALOLX010000379.1 GCA_025455765.1 Flavobacteriales bacterium
CACCACCAACCGGTACCCGATCCCGCGGATGTTCACGATGCGCACGTTCGCATCGGCCTCCAGCTTCTTGCGCAGTTTGGACACGAACACGTCCAGCGTGCGGCCCACGTAGTCGCCTTCATCGCCCCACACCGTCGCCAGGATCTTCTCGCGTTCCACCGTATCGTTGGGGGATGCGGCAAGCAACTGGAGGAGTTCCGACTCCTTGCTGGTGAGCCGCATCCGTTCGTCCTGGTGCGCAAGTTCCATGTTCCGCGTATTGAACTGGAATGCGCCGATGCGGAGCACATGCGGGTCATTTTCGGGTGGAGCCGGTCGCTTCTTCTTCCGCAGCACCAGCGCAAGACTTCCAAGTGCGAAGGCCACAGGGATCAGGAGCAGCCACATCAGCCCCTGTCCGTTTCCTGGACCAAGTGGCTCTGCCGCGGCCGGTGGCGCTGTGGCGGCGAGCGCCGATGGGTTCCGTTCAAGGATGGTGAACCACAGTTCGTAGCATGCCACAGGTTGGGCTCGGCCCATGCACGGCATCATGGAATCCTCCGGCCGCTGTGCCGCTTGCCAGCTGTGTACCACCCTGTTCGAGTCGCAGGTGACGAACTCCACCAGGTAGCGCGCGGCGATGCCTGTGCGGCGCACCACACTGTCCACCGTGGCGGTCATCAGGCTCGGCTCAAAGCCGAAGGGCTGCGCGAAGCGGATCGTGTACCGGTCGTCATTGCGCTCCACGGGCAGCACGCGCGAGGAGGAGTCGCCTGCGGCCAGGAGCACCCGGTGGCCGATCAGGCGCAGGGCCACTTCCACCTGCCGCTCTTCCTTCGGCGTCAGGTTCTCGGCACCTGCGGAACTGGGAGCAACACCGAGGAAAAGGGCAAGGAACAACGAGCCGGACCACGTGTGCATGTTGGCAAAGCTACCCCGCCAATGCGCTGCGTACGAATGAATTACACTTCGTTTGCACTAATTTACATGCCATTGAACAAGGCCGCCTGTCGAGTGGGTCACCTTTGACACAACCCCTAACCCCTGCTCGCTGGAGTATCAGTGGGCTCCTTCAGCATTGGTCGACCCGGCTGCAGTGACGGAACAAAGGCGGCCATTCCGTTCTTCGATCCGTTCGTACACACGAGTGGCTCCTTCACGCAGGAACCCTGGCTAGATCCATTGGTGTTCTTTTCCAGGAAGGCCTACGTGGTCGATGCTCTTCCTTCGGGGGGGCAGGCGGTCACCACAAGCGCCGTGTTCGTTGGTGGGCGCGACAGCCTGGTGAGCCATCTCAAAGGGGCGATCCTGCCCCATATCGTACCTGGTATGGGCTGGTTGAAGCCTCCTGTGGTGGAGTTCACGGTCGGCACTCAGGGTGAGGCGGCCAACGTCACATTGGTCGCCACCTCGGGCCATGCGGGGCTGGATGCACAATTGGTGCAGGCGGTCACCGCGATGCCGCGTTGGAACCCTGCACAGGATGCGAAAGGCGGCGCGGTGGCGCAGCGGTTCGCGTTCCGGGTCCTGCAAGGCGGTTGCGATGGCCCACCTCCTGCAGTGCGGGCCAAGGATGCGGGTACGGGTCAGCTACCAGGCACGGACCCCAGGGCCGCTCAGGAGCATCCATATGATCTTCTGTTCACCGTTAAGAAGGCGGGCGACAAGACCTACACCTTGATCACCACCATGAAGCTTCATGGCGGCAGTTATTATGCATCACCCAACTGTAGCCGTGACCTGAAGGGGAAATTCCATGTGGAGGTCGCCGAGCAGGAGCAGGTGATAATGGCGAAGCGCTTCCAGGAGATCCCGCTTGCGCTGGAAGGCATGCTGCATCATCCTGTGGTCCAAGGCCCGTTGGATTGGATCGACCAGGATACGCGGTATGAGCATATCCTCACCGTGAACACGAAGGAGGATGTTGACGTGCCCGGTTCGTACCGGTTCACGATCGAACCGCGCTGCACCTTGGAGGAGATCCCGTTCGTGATCAAGCAGCGCTCGGGTGTGCTCACGATGGAGCGGGTGGGTTGTTGAGCGCCAGCGCCTGCTTTGGGAATGTGACCATCACCATGCAGTAATGTAGAGCGCTGTGCCGGCATGGGCAGGATCGCTGGGCTCTCTACGTGGGGAGTTGATGGTCAGAGGTTCACACGCTGAATGGGGTGTGTACACTCGATCATGGCCATTTACTTTGAGGGCATGCAACCCATTTGCTCCGTCTTCTGCGGCCTCAGCCTCGATGGCTTCATCGCCCGTCCCAATGGCGCGCTCGATTTCCTGGAGGGCGACGGTACCGCTCCGATGGGTGATCATGGCTATGACGCCTTCATGGCCAGCGTGGATGCGCTCGTGGTGGGCCGCCACACCTTTGAAGTGGTGTTGGGCTTTGAGCAGTGGCCCTACGCGAAGAAGGTCGTTGTGCTCAGCAGCGGGAACGTGGACCTGACCTTGGCAAAGGAGCGCGGTGCGGATGTGGAGGTATTGAACGCCACGCCGAACGAGGTGGTGCAACAGCTGTCCGCT
>JALOLX010000003.1 GCA_025455765.1 Flavobacteriales bacterium
AAGGAGCGCAAGGACACGCGTCCATTGGCCGATCGCCTTTGGTTCGGCGGGGGTGTGGGGCTATCGTTCGGCACTGTCACTGCCATTCAATTGGACCCGCTGGTGGGCTACAAGGTGGATACCAAGGACAAATTCACCGTGGGTGTCGGTGCGAGCTATTGGTACTTGCGCGACAACCGCTTTCCGAACAACAACACCTTTGAGGGCTATGGTTATCGACCGTTCGTCCGCTACCGCTTCATCGAGCAGGCCTTTGCGCATGCGGAATTCCTGCACATGAACGTGGACACCTACAATTTCTTCACGGACCGCGTGGAGCGCATCTGGGTACCGCACGTTCTGGTCGGTGGCGGATATGTTCAGCCCTTGGGGGGGCGCAGCTCGATCTTCCTGCAGGTGCTCTTCGATGTGTTGCAGGACCCCAACAGCATCTACAGGAACCAGGGGCCGATCTGGGGGGGTGGCATCGGGGTGGGGTTCTGAACTCACTCGCTACCCAGTGTCGCACTGTGTGGGATACGTGCGAATGCCCTATTTTCGCGGCCCTGTACACCTGAACCTCTGCATCATGGCCTCCACGTCCGACGTCAACATCGGCTCCTACATCCGCTTCAACGGCGATAACCTGCGTGCCTTCTACCAAGGTAAGATGCGCAACCTGCGCAACGGCAAGCTCAACGAACACCGCTGGCGCAGTGGTGAGAGCATGGAGGTGCTTCGCGTGGAAGTACATGAACTGCAATACCTCTATCGTGAAGGTGACAACCTGGTGTGCATGAACCAGGAGAACTTCGAGCAGGTGTACATCCCGGTGAGCCTGTTGGGTGATGCGATGAAGTTCCTGAAGGAAGAGATGGTGATCCAGATCGGGTTCGAGAGCGATACGCCCATCTTCGCCCGCCCGCCGAAAGTGGTGGAGCTGACGGTGACCGAAGCTGAACACGCCGTGAAGGGTGACACCAGCAACAAGGTGATGAAGCAGGCCAAGTTGGAGACGGGTGCCGACATCATGGTGCCCATCTTCGTGGATGCTGGCACGGTGATCCGTGTGGACACCGAGACCGGAGACTACCTGGACCGCGTGAAGAAGTGATCCATAGCCTTAGAACGATCGAAAGCCCTGCCCCATGGCGGGGCTTTCTGCTTGGCCGAAGCAGGCAGCTACCTTTGGACCACAATCCTGCTCCGTGAAGCTGACCTCCCCCAAGACCGCCGCAGACCTGGCCCAGCTTATCGGCGCCACGGCCAAAGGCCTCACCACCCGCCTGGTCACCGGACTGAACGAGATCAACCGGGTGGAGGATGGCGACCTGGTGTTCGTGGACCACGAGAAGTACTACGACAAGGCACTGAACAGCGCGGCCACCACCATCCTCATCAACAAGGAGGTTCCCGTACCCGAAGGCAAGGCCATTCTCATCTCCGATGATCCCTGCCGCGATTACAACGCCTTGGTTCGACGGTTCATGCCGCGCGCTGGCTGGGCGAACAGTGTGCCGAACGTGGGCGCGGGTAGTGAGATACACCCCACCGCAGTCGTTGGTCCGCACGTCTCCATTGGTCGCGATTGCATCATCCATCCGGGTGTGGTCATCTATGAGCACACCACCATCGGGGACAGGGTCATCATTCACGCCAACACCGTGATCGGTGCCGACCCGTTCTACTATAAAAAGCGTCCCACGGGCTATGACAAGATGGTGCCCGGCGGTAGTGTGGTGATCGAAGATGATGTGGAGATCGGCGCGTTGTGCACCATCGATCGCGGCGTAAGTGCTGATACGCGTATCGGTCGTGGCAGCAAGCTGGACAACCACATCCAGGTGGGCCACGACACGCTCATCGGAGCCGGTTGCCTGATCGCTTCCCATGTGGGCATTAGTGGAGCCGTAGTGGTGGAGGATGGCGTTACGCTCTGGGGCCAAGTGGGTGTGCCCAGCAAGCTGCGCATCGGCAAGGGTGCCGTAGTGCTTGGCCAGAGCGGCCTGATCAACTCCCTCGAAGGAGGCCGGACTTACTTTGGCAGTCCAGCAGGCGAATGGAAAGCCAAGATGCGGGAGATCGCCTTGATGGGTAGGTTGCCTGAACTGTTCAAGCGTATCAAGGACTGAACCATGGCACGGCTGGAGCGCATCATTGAGCGGTTGGAGCTGAAGGAATTCCAGCTCAAAGCCTTGCTTGATGTGACCAAGGCCATTGCCGGCAACGTGCCCCGGAGCGAGCTGCTCGCCCTGTACGAGCGCATCATGCGGGAGGATCTGGGCATCACGCGGCTCATGCTGTTTGAGCACACCGCCAAGTGGGAGCGCATCATTGCGTACGGAACGAATACCTCCGGTCGTGATCTGGACATTGACCAAGCCGCTGCGCGCTACCAGGACATCCAGGTGATCGATAGCGCCAGTGCCGCCGAGCTGGGCGCGTTCGACGTGGCTGTTCCGGTGCAGCATCGCGACCGGGTGATCGCCTTTCTGCTCATTGGTGACATCGATGAGGACGAGCAGCGGATGAGCCCCACGGTGCGGCATTTGAACTATGTACAGACGCTGACCAACATCATCGCGGTGGCGCTGGAGAACCAGCGCCTGGCGAACGAGGCCTTGTTGCGCGTGCGTGCGGACCGCGAGCTGGAGCTGGCGCGTGAGATGCAGGGTCTGCTGGTGCCTGCGCGCTTGCCTGACAACGCGGTGATCCAGGCCGCAGCGTGGTACCGACCGCATGACCGGGTGGGCGGCGATCATTACGACCTATTGGAGTTGGAGGATGGCAGCTACGTACTGTGCGTGGCGGATGTGAGCGGAAAGGGCATGGCGGCCGCGCTGCTGATGAGCAACTTCCAGGCGAACCTGCATGCCAGTGTGCGCCATACCACGGACCTTACAGCGCTGGTGCATGAGCTGAACACGCGGGTGCAATCCAACGCGCGCGGTGAGCGCTTCATCACGCTCTTCATCGCACACTATCAACCTGCCACCCGGGTACTGCGCTATGCCAACTGTGGCCACAACGCACCGCTGCTGCACGGGTCCGCAGGTACACGCGAGCTTCGCGACGGCTCCATCGCGTTGGGCATGATGCCGGCACTCCCCTTCCTAAGACTGGGGCAGACCAATGTAGAGCCCGGTGCCACACTGCTGTGCTACACGGACGGCTTGGTGGAACAGGAGAACGAGCACGGTCAAGCCTTCGAGACCCAGCGCCTGGAGACCCTGATGAAGGATCTTGCCCATGCAGGTCCGGGCGTACTGAACCAGGCGGTCATCGAGGCGTATGAGCTTCACCGGGGCAACGAGCCGGTAATGGACGACATCGCGCTGCTCACTGCGCGGTTCCACTGACCAAGGCTGGACCTCTCGGCGCTTGGATCGCAGCGGGATACTTCAGATCGAAGTGTACCAGGATGAGCGTGAACGCCCAGAAGGGAACGGACGCCTTGTCCGTATCGAGGAAGTTGTTCAGGGCACCATGGAGATAATAGGTCACCAGGCCAAGCATGGCGACCATCACCAGCCGCCGTTCACTTCCTGGTGGCATGCGCCGATGCAGCTTGATGCCGATGACCAATGAAGCGACCACCAAAGCGAGCATCAGCACGAGCCCAGGCAATCCCTGTTCGCTCAGCGGCCCCAGATACTCGCTGTGGGCATTGCCTCCTTCCCCGAAGTTGGTGCTGATGATCGTGCGGTCCTCGGACGCCTGGAACGGCGCGTATTGGAACATGTAGGTGCCGGGCCCCCAACCGGTGACAGGCCGTTCCATGAACATGCGCAGCGCGGAATTCCATCGATTGATGCGCTCCAGGTTGCTGGCGTCGCTGGAGATGTTGGAGATGGAACGAACGTGCTCACCAAGGTCATCGGAGGATTCCTCCCGGTTGCGTTCAAGGGCGATGGTGATCTGCTCCGCGTTCAACCAGTAAAGTCCACCGAGAACGACCACTCCGGCACCCAAGGACCATAGCGGCACCTTCAAGCGGATGATCAGGAACAAGCCGAGCGCACCGATCAGGCTCAACCATGCGGCCCTCGTGTACGAGAAGATGAGCCCGGTCACGAGCAGAGCGAAGACCACCACGATCAACAGGCGCTGCCAGCCCGTGTAGCCCGACTGCACCAAACTGGCCAGTGCGAAGGGCAGGAAGAACGCAATGATGGCACCGTAGCTGGTGTGGTCCTTGAAGAAGGGGGTCATGACCCAATGCGCCGGATCGTGTGCGAAATCGAATTGGGCGTGATGGATCAACGTGTAACCGATCACGATCACCAGGCCGGAGAGATAGGACCAGATGAACCGCTGCATTTTCGTTCGGTCCGTGAAGACCGCCGATAACATCAGGAACATGGTGGTGATGAACCAGATGCGTGCCACCAAGGCCTTGAGCGAAACCACGGGCATGCTGCTGGTGAGCACGCACAGGGCCATCCAAGCGGTCTGGATGAGCATGATCCGCGTGATGGGATGACGCAGAAGTGAACGGTCCAGCACGGATCCATCCATCAGATAGCGCATCAGGTAGAGCAGCGTCAATCCGACCATCAGCGGTTCAGTGGGCAGCGCCACACCGATGCCCCCGATGTCCAATTCCTCCAGGTTGATGGAAAGCGGAGTGGCGAAGGCGATGAAATACAGCAGACGGTCAACGGCCGTGAACATGGCCCAGACCAGCAGGAGGACCACAGGCAGCGCACTGAGCCAATAGAACTCACCGGCCATCAGCGCCACGTTCAGCAGCACGAAGGCGAGACTCACCAGAAAGACCGTGTGCTCCTTCAACCGTGGCATGGAGGATCAACGCCGTTGGTCGCGCCAGATAAGCAGCAGGTAGGCCAATAACAGCGCACTGGCGACCGTCAGCACCAACACCAACCAACGGACCGGGTAGACCTTCTTGTCGCTCACCTCCGGATAGACCACCACGTTGGTATAGGTGAGCTCCTTGGTCACATCATTGATCACCCGTTCATGTTCAGTCAACATCTTATCGTAGTTGTTCCTGAACAGGTTGCTAAGTTCGCTAAGTGAGCGGAATTCACCACCCTTTCGCTCCATATCATCGATCAGCTGGCGTACTTCAGCCAAGCGAGCTGCCGGGGCGCCAGTGGCGATGAGCCGCATATAACCCTTGGTCAGTTCCTTGACCTGGCTGTAGTAGTCCAAAATACCATCCCTATTCCTCAAGGTGTCCAATTGGGCTTCTACGGAATCCAGTTTCGCTTTGGCATGGTCCAAGGAACGTTGTGAGATGGTCAACACCTCGTAGGACTTCTCCCGTTGAAGGCGCCGTGCGAGCAGGTTCACCTGATCGAGCATGCCAAGGACCATGTTCCTGGCCCGGCGCGGATCCTCGTCCACGATCTCAATGCGTACGGACTCATAGGTGGTCTTACTGATATCCACCCGCTCCATGAACTCGTTGTAAAGGGCGAAATAGCCGCCCTTGGCCGTGGTATCGATCTCATAGGCAGTACCCAGATCGAACTTCTTGATCAGGCTGTCCCGGATGCTATTGCTCTCCAGGAGCTGAAGCAGCTGATCGGTGCGGGTCTCTACACTGTAGCTGTTGAGGTTGACCGGATAGACCACCGCACGGCTCATGTAACGGGGTGGCATGAACGCGGGCATGGTGGCGATGGTCCCTACAATAGCGGCCACCACCGCGACCGCGATCATGGTGCGCCAGTTCCGGAACGCAATGGAGAGCGCTCGCTCAAAGGTCAGTTCACTCGACATGGGGGGTCTGAATATGCGAAGGGTCTGTGCGGAGGGCGATGACGAGCATGGCGAACAGCAGCCCGCTGATCGCACCTACAAGCACGAGCAGCCAACGCTGAGGATACGCGGGCTTATCATGCACCACAGCTTTGTCGACCACGAACTTGAAGGGTATCTCGCTCACCAGTTCAGAACGGATGAGGTCACGCTTGGCCCGTAATTCGTTGATCCGCCAGCTCCACTTCATGATCTGTTCGCTCATGGCGATGTACGGACCGCCGAGACCGCGCAGCTCGGTCATGCGTTCCTCCAAGGCTTCCAACGCGCGACGGTCGTTCTTCACGATGGCCGCACCGATGTATTCATGGTAGCGTTCAGCCTGTGTTTCGAAGTCATTCGCTCCTGCTGCCTGAAGGCGTGTCAAGCTGTCGGTGAGCAGACGCATGTCGTTCTCAGCGGTGCGCACATGTTGATCGAGAAGTTCCAAGGAAGGACGGAGCCGGGTGGCGATCATCTCGCGCCAGACGGTATCCACCTGATCGCAAATGAAGTTCACCAGCTGCACCGCACGCTCCGGGTCAGCGTCCAGGGCTTCCACCTTGATGCTGTTGAAGCGCGTCTTCCGGAAGGTAACCACGTCCTCATAGATGCCGATGAACTCGCTGCGGGGGTACCGCATTTCTGAGGTTATGCCATAGGCTTCGTAAAGGTTGAAGCGCTCTGCAGCACGGTCCCTTACAGTAGCCGAGCGCAACAATTGCATGAGGTGCTCCAGGTCCTTCTCCTCTCCCAACGCGAGCAGATCATCACCCGTGGTCCGGGTGTCCGCCAGCAAGGCCTTGCTCACGGATGAGGTCACTGCAGGAAAAAGCACTGCTTCGGCCCGATATTTGGGTGTAATGAGGAAGCTGGCCACCAACCCTCCCAAAGCACCGATACCAGCAATGAGGAAAAGCACTTTCCAGTGGCGGGTGGCGAGGCTCAGCACAGCGCTGTTCCGCAGCGGGACCGGATGGGACGTGTCGAGATGGGAAGGCTGAGCGGGCATGCCGGGCGTGAGGGGCCGCTAAAGTAGGGCATTGGCCCTCACGGAAGCGGTACAGCCCCCTAACGGAGCATAGGCCAGTTCATTGCATCGCGCAGCATGTTCCAGCGAAGAAGGCCTCCGACCTGTAGCACCAACAAGGCCAGCCCGCCAAGAACAGCCGCCGCCGGGAGCAAGGGCATATCCTGCATCATCCACCCAGCGAACAACAGGGCCGCGAGGTACATCATCGCCCTGAGCGCCAAGGAGGCAAGGCCATCAATACCATGAGAACGACGGGCCAGCCAGACCTGAAATCCTGCGGTAAGCCACTGTGTAATGAGGCTTGCCCATGCCGCACCTTCCACTTGCCAGCGGGGGATCAACCAGAGGTTCAGCAGTAGGTTCAAGATGGCCCCAAAGCCTGCCACATAATTCAACTGCCGCAGATCACCCGCAGCCGTGAGCAGCGTACCGAACACATACGTGACCGTCACCCCCACGAAGCAATACACGAGCAGGCGGAAGGTAGGCGCCGCAGCTGGATCAAGGTCCTTGTAGAGCAAGGCCAACAGATCACCAGCGAACCAGTGTACAAAGGCGGCACAGGCCAGCCCACCAGCCAACAGGAGCCGCAGCGCAAGGATGGCCAACGGACCCACCGGGACCGCTTCTTTCAGTTGCCGGCTGAACATGGGAAGCAGCAAGCCTGCAAAGAGATAGCCCAGCATGTTCAGGGCCTCGAAGTATCGGTAACCTTGGGCGTATACCCCGGCTTGGTAGGCGCCATCCGGTAGTAGTCGCTCTAGCATCAAGGTGTCCGTACGGTAGTAGAAGGTCATCAGCAGAATGAGGAGGGCATAGGGAAAGCTCTGCCTCAGCACCACCCGACTGAAGGCCACGTTGAAGCCGAACCGCGCACCGCCGCTCAATCGCAAGGTCATCATCAGGGCCACGACGAAGGTGACGGCATACGCCAGCGTTTGCGCCCAGACGAACCATTCGATGCGGAAGGGCGCGCCCCCCGCACGCCCCCACAGCAACCATCCCACCCCCATGATCAACAGCAGCCTGTCCAGCACGCTCAACAGGCCATCCCATCGGAACCGTTGCGCACCGGCAATGTTGCTCCGTAGATAGAGGATACCCGCCACCAGTATTTGATTGAGCACAAGCCAACCCAGGATACCGAGCGTAGCACCACGATACCCGAGCACCAAGGCCACCCCAACAGTGATTCCCGCATAGACGGCGGCAAGCAGGAGCCGAAGGCCTGCAACCCCGCTGAGGTACTTGGCCATGAGGTGTCCATGACGTGCGATATGGCGGGTGTTGAAGTTGGTGATCCCCAGGTCCAGCACGATGTTCAGCAAAAAGCTAAGGCTGACCAGAGCGGCGTAGTTACCATAGACACGGGGCCCCACAGCCTCCTGCACGCCGGCATCGATACCGAGCAGATAGAACGGCTTCACCAGCAGGTTCAAGACCAGCAGGAGAAGGAGGTTGGTGAGGAAGGCGCGCTGCATCGGCGGGGTGAAGATCGCCAGTTCGGCGGGAAGGACGATCCGCAAGCTTCTGACCATTGACAGTGTTGCTTCGCTTGGCTTCCCCACCTTTGCGGCGCATGCGCATTGCAGTGAACACCCGCCTGCTGCTGCCGAACAAGCTGGAAGGCATCGGCTGGTTCGCCCATGAAACACTGCGACGTATCACCGCGGCCCATCCGGAGCACGAGTTCTTTTACCTCTTCGACCGACCTTACGACAAGCGCTTCGTTCACGGCAGCAACGTCACTCCGGTGGTGATGGGACCTCCCACCCGCCATCCCCTGCTCTATCGCTTGTGGTTCGACTGGTTGCTGCCGCGTCGCCTGCGCCGCTTGAAGGCCGACGCGTTCATCAGTCCCGATGGCTACCTGGCGCTGCGCTCCACTGTGCCCACATTGGCCGTGGTGCACGACCTCAACTTTGAGCACTATCCAGAGGACCTTCCCCGCGCCTATCGCAATTTCTACCGCAGCCAGTTCCCCCGCTACGCCCATCACGCCACGCGCCTGGCCACTGTCAGTGAGTTCAGCCGGCGCGACATCGCTCAGCGCTACGGGGTGGACCAAGGCCGCATCGACGTGGTCTACAACGGTGTAAGTACCGTGTATGCGCCGCTCACCGCTGCAGAACAAGCGGCGGCCCGCGCGCGCTTTGGGCAGGGCGACCCGTACTTCATCTGCGTAGGCTCCCTGCATCCTCGGAAGAACATCGGACGACTATTGCAGGCCTTCGACCAGTTGTTGACGCACCATCCATCGCCAGTAAGGCTGGTGGTGGTGGGCGAGAGCTTTTGGTGGGATGAACGCATGAAGGCGGCCTGGGCGGGCATGCAGCACAAGGACCGGGTGCAGTTCACGGGGCGTCTGGACCAGGAAGACCTGCGCACCGCATTGGGAGGCGCATTGGCGCTCGCCTTCGTCAGCTATTTCGAGGGCTTCGGCATCCCCGTGGCAGAGGCCATGCGGTGCGGAGTACCGGTGCTGGCCGCCGAAGCCACGGCACTTCCCGAAGTGGCCGGTGATGCAGCCCTGTATTGCGATCCGTTCAGCGTGTCCAGTATCGCACAAGGACTTTACGCCCTCCAAAGCGATGCCGTGCTCAGGGAACGGCTCAGCGCCCAGGGGTTGAAGCGCGCACAACGCTACACGTGGGAGAACGCAGCCAACGACCTGTGGGCCAGCTTCGAGCGGATGTGCCTCGATGCCGGCCTACCGCGTCCGTGAGGTTCAGCAACAAGGCCATGGCGCGCCTGATCATCGCACCGCACTATTTTCGTCCGCATGGGAACACTGGCCACCCGGTTCAGCACGGACCTCATCGAGGCCGGCTGTGATGAAGCTGGTCGCGGCTGTCTGGCGGGACCGGTGGTCGCCGCGGCTGTCATCCTTCCGCCGCGTATCAAGTTGCCTGGCTTGGACGACAGCAAGAAGCTTCGGCCCGATCAGCGTGAGGATCTGCGTCGGCGTATCGAAGGGGAAGCGCTGGCGTGGGCAGTAGCCTTCGTGCAGCCCGAAGAGATCGACCGGCTGAACATCCTTCGCGCCAGCTTTGTGGCCATGCACCGCGCCATCGACCTGCTCGGCACCCGACCCCAGTTGCTCCTCATCGATGGCAACCGCTTCGCCCCCTACCCCGGTATCCCGCACCGCTGCGAGGTGAAGGGCGACGGGCGCTTCCGCAGCATTGCCGCAGCGAGCATTCTGGCCAAGACCCATCGCGACGAAGAGATGCGGGAGGCACACACCTGTTATCCGCACTACAACTGGGCGGTGAACAAAGGCTACCCCACGGCGGACCACCGCGACGCCATCGCACTGCACGGACCATCTCCATTGCACAGGCGGACGTTCAGACTCCTGCCCGAGGCGAGCGACCTGTTCGCCAGCAGTGTGCGACCGTAGTCCACAGCGGCGTGTGCAAAGGGTGTGGATGCCCGATCTGACGGGCGGAGCAAGGCCGGTACTTTTGGTCGTTCGTCCATGCGCCGCATACTTGCCATCGTTCTCGTGCTCGCTGTGGTATCGGCTGCCGCCTGGACCTTGTTGCGGTGGAACCGCACCGGGCTTCCCCACAGCACACCTTGGCGGGCCATTCCAGAGCGTGCGGCAGCGGTGATCATCATCCCGGACGGCTTGCGGACCTGGGATCGGGTGAGCCATACCTCACAGCTCTGGGCGACCACGGTGCAACTTCCTGGCGCATCGGCGGTGGAAATGCTGCTGAGCAAGGTGAAGGCCCGGATGGAGAACGACGAGGTGCTGCGTGTGGCGTTCAGTGGCGAGCCCGTGCACATCGCATTGATGCGCAATGGAAGCAACGCCCTGGGCTGTCTGTTCACCGGGCGCCTGAACGATGGTGCCGGAGAAGCCCAACGCGCGTTGGCGGAAGTGCTCGGTCTGGACCCTTCGCTCAGCAACACGCTGTCTGCCGGTGATGTAGTGCAACTGCAAGTGGATACCGCACTTCCCACCCTGTCATTGTGCGTGCGCGACGGGGTGTGGATGCTGGGCAATTCACCGGGCATGATGGACGAAGCCTTGTTGCAATGGGGGAAGCAGAACGGCCTGCGGCAGGACAGCGCCTTCATGACCGCTTACCGCACATTGGGAGCAGGCAGTGATGGCCATGTGCTGGTGCGTGGTGATCGTCTGGCCGAGCTCGCCTTGTTGCAATGGACCACCGAAGCAGTGGAACAGGTAAGGCTCGATGAACGCTGGGTGGCCTTGGACGTGCGTTCTCGCCCGGATATGCTCCTGCTGAGCGGTTTGGTGCAGGGACCGGCGGACCGCATGCCGTTCAGCAGCCTGCACGCTCAAACACCAGGTCCCATCGATGGGGCGCGCCTGCTTCCCCGGAACGTCATCGGCTACCGTAGCTGGCACATCAGTGATCCCGCGCAATTCCTTGGACGCCGTGACAGTGTTCAAGGGGCCGCCGCGTTCTACAGCTGGGTGCAGGGTTCGGTGGGCGTGGCCCGCGCTGCAGATAGTGCGGCCACGCGCTGGGCGATCCTGCATGCGAGCGATCCGGACCTCGCCAATGAACGACTGACGTCCCTGAGCGCTGATCCCAGCGACACGGCAAGCTACCGTGGGATCCGCATGCGCCAACTCCCGCCAGAACCGACGACCCCCAGCTTCTTTGACGATGCTGTGGCGCCTTGGGGAGATGGGTGGTGGGCTGCCATAGGCCCGGCGATCGTCATCTGCAGCAATGCCGGAGCACTTCGTGCCTCGATCGATGCATGGACGGATGGGCGCTCACTTGCAGAAGAGCCGCGGACCGCCAATTGGTGGGCGCGCCTGGGTACCGAAGCTGGAGCCACCTGGTGGAGCGATCTGGGTCGCGCGGATGCCGTGCTTCGCCCACTCCTGCAACCCACTGCCCGAGCATCGTGGGACCGGTCGGCGCCGCTGTGGTCATCCATTGGGAACGTGTCGCTCTACCTCGATCCCGGGCAGCGCGGGGCCACGCACATCACCATCGCCCTGCAGTTCGCACCGCACCAGCAGGAAGCGGCGGAGGCACAAGGTTCCGAGCGGTGGGCGGTACAGCTGCACGCCCCGGTGATCCGCACACCGGAAGTGTTCATCAACCATACCAACGGTACGCATGAGGTCCTGGTGCAGGACGCCCTGCATCGCATCCACCTCATTGGCAGCAGCGGACGAGTGCTGTGGACCCGCGAGCTCGATGGTCCCGTTCTGGGTGCGGTACAACAGATCGACCGCTTCCGCAATGGCAAGCTGCAGTACCTCTTCAACACGGCCACGGCCATCCAGCTGATCGACCGGAACGGACGCGACGTGGGCGGGTTCCCGGTGAACCTGGAGCACCGGGCCTCAGCGCAGCTTTCCGCCTTCGATTATGACAGTAATGGAGAGCTCCGTATCCTGGTGCCACTGGTCAACGGTGGCATTGCGAACTACAGCGCCGACGGCCAGGCGGTGAAGGGTTGGCAGCCAGCACGAGGGGGATATCGCACGTATCCGGTAACCCATCTGCGCATTCGCAACAAGGACCACTTGGTGTTGATCGATACCAGCGGCACGGTGGAAGTGGTGGACCGCAAAGGCCAGGCGCGGCAGCCAATCCCATTGAAGCTGGGCGCAGGCATCACAGTACTCGGGATAGCCCCTGGCATTGGTCTGGAGCAGAGCAGCGTGTGGTGGCAGGGATCGGATGGCGCGATCTACCGAGCCACGCTGGAAGGTCGCCGCGAACAACTGGCGCCACCGAACGAACAACGGATCAGCAGCCGCCTGATGGACGGTGGACGAACATACACGGCCGCGATGGGCGCCGATACCCTGGTGCTCGGTGCCCTGGGTGGGACCATGCATGCCTTACCCACGCTAACGCTGGACCAAAGCCCATACGCCGCCTGGCAGGAATACAAGGGAAATGCGGTGTTCGGGACCGCGCTGGATGACCAGCTGCACGTGTGGACCAGTGAAGGGCGGTCGTTACCGGGCTCCCCGTATTCCGCTTCTGGTGCATGGTGCGTGGGCGACCTGGACCGCGATGGCCTGGAGGAAGTGATCGTGGCCGATGGCAACGGGCGTGTCGTTTGCCTTCCCATTCCTGCCGAATAACCCCAGGATATCAGTGACACGGAACCCAGAATGCACCTAGTTTTGCTCCGGCTCATCCCGTTGGGGATCGGCGCCGGCCTCGCGGCCGCATGAAAAGATCCCTACTTCGCACAGTGCTCCGCAAGGAGATGGTCGGCTTGGCGCGGGTGACCGTGCTGGTCCTTACTGTGTTCCTGTTCCTGCTGGAATTCGGCTATCGGAGCGATGCCGCAACAGGCATCCTCTTGGGATCTTTGAGCTATGGGCTCGTCATAGGCGCTGTCCTGGTCACCATAGGGAGTCTGGCACGCGCGGCGTTGCGGGAAGATACCGTGAGGAAGGCGGAACTCGTCTGGTTGGCGTTGGGCATCGGGTTGATCGTGGTGCATCCGCTCGACTTCTGGGACCGATCACAACACTGGCCCCATGTACTGTTCCTGCTGGGCTTTTTCTTCATCGAGCTGAGCCGATTGGAGTTGGGTCGGAACAGCACGCTCTTCAATCCGGCCCTGCTCTTCACGGTCAGCTTCGTGATCATCATCGCCATTGGTGCGGCCCTGTTCCTTCTACCCAATGCCTCCACGCGCCCCATCAGCTTGGTGGATGCCGTGTTCACCAGCACCAGCGCCGTGTGTGTCACCGGTCTCAGCACCATCGATGTGGGCAAGGACCTCACCCTGTCGGGACAGTGGGTGCTTTTACTGCTGATCCAATTGGGTGGCTTGGGTGTGATGACGTTCACCAGCTTCTTCGCGTTCTTCTTCAAGGGGCGCACCAGCTTGGAAGAACAGCTCCGGATCCGCGACATCGCCAACACCTCGCTGGTCAATGCCAAGACCTTCATTGTGCAGGTGATCCTGTTCACGTTGGCGGTGGAGATCGTCGGCGCTGGTCTGATCTTTTATCTCGTGCCGGCTGAAGTGTTCCCGAGCGTCGGCAAGCGGATGTTCTTCGCCATCTTCCATTCCGTTTCCGCCTTCAACAATGCAGGGTTCTCCACCCAGACCTTGGGCATGTACGAACTGCCGTTCAGGTTCAATTATTCCTTGATGTGGGTGCTGGCTTTCCTGTTCATCTTCGGAGGTCTGGGCTTCGGCATCATATTCAACTTCAGTCGCTACGTGCGGCTCTGGGTCAGTGGTCGTGTGAAGCGGCTCATCACCGGCATCCCCTGCGAACGGCACCCCCGGGTGGTGAACCTGAGCACACGGTTGGTGCTGAAGGTCACCGCGCTGCTGATCGTCGTGGGTACGGTGGCCGTGATGGTCTTTGAATGGAACAATACCCTGGCCGAGCACCAGGGCTGGTGGGCAAGGCTGAGCGTGGCCTTCTTCACCGGTGTTACGCCCAGAACAGCAGGGTTCAACGTGGTGGACTATGGAGCGCTCACGGTGCCCACCCTCATGATCACACTGCTGCTGATGTACATCGGAGCCTCTCCGGGATCCACAGGTGGCGGAATCAAGACCACCACCTTCGCGGTGGCCACCCTGAACATTTTTTCCACCGCCCGTGGGCGCCGCCGCATCGAGTTCAGTGGTCGTGAGATCAGCAACCTCAGCATCCGCCGCGCCTTTGCCACCATTGTCCTGTCGCTGGTCTTCCTGGGTCTGTCCATCACCACCATTGCCTCTCTGGAGCCCGGCCGCGGCCTGCTGCCCATTGCCTTCGAATGCTTCAGCGCCTTCAGTACCGTAGGCCTTTCCATGAACCTGACCGGACAGCTTGGAGACCCTGCGCGGATCGCGCTGGTGGTGGTGATGTTCGTAGGCCGGGTCAGTGCATTGACCCTGCTCGTTGGTGTATTACGTCAAGTCCAAACCACCTCCTATCGTTATCCGAAGGAGGACATCCTCATCAACTGAACCACCATGAAGATCGCCGTCTTCGGCCTGGGCAACTTCGGCCGGCACCTTGCCATCAAGCTCAATTCCATGGGTCACGAGGTCATCGCCATTGACCACGACATGGACAAGGTGGACGCCATCAAACAGGATGTGAGTTACGCGGTGTGCCTTGAAAGCAACGACCCGCAGGCCGTAAGCACGCTGCCCCTGAGCGAGGTGGATGCCGCTGTGGTGGCCATCGGCGAAAATGAGGGGGCCAACATCATGACTACCGCGCTCCTGGTGAACTTGAAGGTGCGTCGTGTGATCAGCAGGGCCATCAACCCCCTGCACGAGATGGTGCTCAACTCCATGGGCGTCACTGACATCGTACACCCTGAGGAAAAGGCCGCCGAAAGCCTCGCACGCAAGCTCAACCTCAGGCGTCTGGTGGATCAGTTCGAGCTGCCGGGCGGCTTCATCATTGCCGAGATCGTGGTACCCGATCGCTTCGTGGGTCAGCCACTGGACCGGATCGATGCCCTCACCAAGCGCCAGCTGGGCCTGGTCACCGTACTGCGCAAGGAAAGCGAGAAGTCCTTCATTGGCCGCAAGACCATCAAGCTGGGTGCGCTCGGCGTCATCAACCCCGATTTCGTGCCCGAGAAGGGCGACATCCTTGTGCTGTTCGGCACCAAAGAGGAGGTGACGCGCTTCACGGGAGAGGCCAGCTGACCGCGATCAGCGGCTGTGGACCAGGCATCGTTCACCTTTTCCGCCATGGAACGGCCAGCCCTCACGGTCGATCACCTGCCCCAGCTCATCGGCCAGTTCTATGAGCGGCTGTTGGCAGACCCCATCATGGCTCCGTACTTCGCTGGCATCGATCTAAGCACGCATGTACCGCACATCGCACGCTTCTGGGCCATGGCGCTCTTCGGAACACCCGGCTACCACGGCGATGTCATGTCGGTGCATGTGCAGTTGAACGCCCGGCTTCCGTTGCAAGCAGCAACGTTCGAGCGTTGGCTTGCGCATTTCGACGCCACGTTGGATGCGGCACACAGCGGTCCCAAAGTGGAGGAGGCGAAGCAGCGTGCGCGTACCATTGCTGCGGTGATGCAGCATCGGATGGTGGACCGTTGATCAGCGGGCGGGCTTGCGCAGCAGCACCTGCTGTCCCGCTTCGAGTCGGGCATCACGCTCCAGACCATTGTAGCGCACCAGCTTATCCAACTTCACGCCATACTGCTGGCTCACCCCCCACAACGATTCACCTTCCTTGGCCACGTGAACGGCGGCGCTCTTGGAGGAGGCGCGTTTGGGTTGGATGTACACGCGCTGTCCTTCGCTCAACGGTGCATTGCGGTCCGCGTCGTTCCAGCGAGCCAGCAGGCCGTAGGTCATCTCCAGGTCATCGGCGATGCTGCGGTACGTATCGCCTGCCTTGGCCCGCACGAATTTGATGCGCCCCTCGAACAGGTCCACCGGGCGGCCACCACCAATGGTGATGGTCTCCGATGCACTGGTACGGCCTCGACCGGCCGAGCGCTGACCAGAAGGTGCAGGAGGCGACGGCTTGGTGCTGGCGTAGTTCACGTCCACGCCGCGGTCCAGCTCATGCAGGCGGTACCGTTCAATGAGGGCGATGAGCTTTTGCGGGTAGGCCGGATCAGTGGCATAGCCCGCCTTCTTCAGCCCTTTGGCCCAGCCTTCGTAGTCGGTCGGCTTCAGTTCGAACAACGCGGCATAGCGCGGCTTCTGCAGGAACTTGGCGTGGTCCTCGTAGCTCTGGGCCGCGTCCTTGTACTTGCGGAAGCAGTCGTTCTTCTTGTCGTCGTCGTGGTAGCTCTTCCCGCCCGTCCAGTCCGGGGTACACTTGATGCCGAAGTGATTGTTCGCCTCGCGGGCGAGCTTGCTGTTGCCGTTGCCACTTTCCAACAGGCCCTGGGCCAAGGTGATGGACGCCGGGATGCCATGCTCCTTCATCTTGCGCACCGCCACGGCTTTCCACTGCTCGATGTATGCTTCGGCCGTCAGGCGGTCGCCATCAGGTTGGCCCGGCAGGGGAGCCGCCGAGGTGAACAACAGCACCAAGGAGGTAAGGAGCAACAGACGGGAACGGACGGAACGCATGACGCGGGCGTTGATGCTTGAACGGCGAAGCTACCCGTCACCGTATCGGACGCTACAGGGCCGGGCCGAAGTACCATCGACAGACCATTGTGGAAATTCCATGCCGATCTTCGTTCGCACGCCCCTGAGAATGTGGGAACTATGCCGTCCGAACCATCTGTCAAGTTGAGCGTTCTATGGATGCGATGGCTATGGACAGCAACGAACAGCGTGAGCGCACGGAACGCTTGCGGAGGCTCGGCTTGGAGGAGGGAGACTATTACTACTCCCCCGAGGGCTACCTCGTCTTTACGGAGCAGTACCACATCAAGCGGGGGTATTGTTGCCAGAGCGGGTGCCGTCATTGTCCCTTCGGTTTCCATGACAAGGCTGGCAAGGGCAGCAAAGGCTGAAGAGGGCCCATCCGCGCATGCCCAGGTCCAGCCTACAACACGTGCTGCGCATCGTACTCGGGGTGGCCATGTTCCTGGCGGGTATCGGTCACTTGACCTTCCAACGGATGGAGTTCCAGGCACAGGTCCCGAACTGGGTGCCGTTCGATAAGGACCTGGTGGTGGTGCTTTCGGGCGTGGTGGAGGTGCTTTTCGGTGCGGTCTTGCTGCTGCTGAAGCGGTTCCGACCTCAAGTGGGCATCCTGCTGGCGGTGTTCTTCGTGGCGATCTTCCCGGGCAATGTGGCCCAATACCTCAATGGTACCGATGCGTTCGGGCTGAACAGCGATACGGCACGTCTGGTGCGGCTCTTCTTCCAACCTGTGCTGGTGGTGTGGGCGCTTTGGTGTACGGGGGGATGGACGCACTTGCAGCGGCGGTAGGTGGAACGGAGGCGTCCCATTCCCGGGCCTTGGCCATCCGGTGGGACCGATGATCCGCTGAACCTCCCACCCGCCCAAGTGTTGAGCAAGGTGCCCGAAGCCCCGTAGTTTTGGAGCACTACTAGCAGCATGGCCACCTTGACGCAGTCCGACCTCTCCCTCTTCCAACAGTCCATCCGCGAAGGCATCCCTGATGTCCTTCCCCCAGCTCGGCCGCTCGACCCCAGCGTGAGCCATGCACCAAAGCGCAAGGACATCCTAAGCGCCGAGGAGAAGAAGCTGGCCCTGCGCAACGCGCTGCGCTACTTCCACCGCAAACACCACGCTGTGCTCGCGCCCGAATTCGCGCAGGAGCTGCAGGAACACGGCCGCATCTACATGTACCGCCTGCGTCCGGAGCACCCTATGCACGCGCGGCCCATCGACCACTACCCCGCGAAGAGCAAGCAGGCCGCGGCCATCATGCTGATGATCCAGAACAACCTGGACCCGGCCGTGGCGCAGCACCCGCACGAGCTGATCACCTACGGCGGCAACGGCGCGGTGTTCCAGAACTGGGCGCAGTACCGCCTGGTGATGCAGTACCTGAGCGAGATGACCGACGCGCAGACGCTGGTGATGTACAGCGGTCACCCGCTCGGGCTCTTCCCCAGCCACCCCGATGCACCCCGCGTGGTGGTGACCAACGGGATGATGATCCCCAACTACAGCAAGCCCGATGACTGGGAGCGCTTCAACGCCCTCGGCGTCACGCAGTACGGCCAGATGACGGCCGGCAGCTACATGTACATCGGTCCGCAGGGCATCGTGCACGGCACCACCATCACGGTGCTCAATGCCTGCCGCATGATCAAGTCGTCGCCGGGCACGAAGGGCAAGCTATTTGTCACTGCTGGACTCGGCGGCATGAGCGGTGCCCAACCCAAGGCCGGCAACATCGCGGGCGTGGTGACCATCTGTGCCGAAGTGAACGCCACTGCGGCCTACAAGCGCCATAGCCAGGGCTGGGTGGATGAAGTGATCAGCGACGTGGATGCGTGCATCGATGCCGCATTGGCCTGGCAGCAGAAGGGCGAAGCGCACAGCATCGCCTTCCTCGGCAACATCGTCGATCTGTGGGAACGGCTCGCTGAGCGCCATGTGAAGGTGGACCTGGGCAGCGACCAGACCAGCCTGCACAACCCCTGGGCCGGCGGCTACTACCCTGCGGGACTGAGCTACGAAGCGAGCAATGCGCTCATGGTGCAGGACCCGGCCGCCTTCAAGCAGCGCGTGCAGGAGACCTTGCGCCGCCACGTGACCGCAGTGAACACACTTGTGGGGCACGGCATGTACTTCTTCGATTACGGCAACGCCTTCCTGCTGGAGAGCAAGCGCGCGGGAGCCGACATCGGTGGCTTGAACGGTGAAGAGTTCCGATACCCCAGTTACGTGGAGGACATCATGGGGCCGATGTGCTTCGACCACGGCTTCGGACCCTTCCGCTGGGTGTGTGCGAGCGGTGATGCGAAGGACCTGGCCACCAGCGACCGCATTGCCGGGGATGTGCTCGAAGCGATGCTGAAGGAAGCACCCGCCGAGATCGGCCAGCAGATCGCCGACAACCTGCACTGGATCCGCAGCGCGCAGCAGAACAAGCTCGTGGTGGGCAGCCAAGCCCGGATCCTCTACGCCGACAGTGAGGGCCGCATCCGGATCGCCGAGGCGTTCAACGAGGCCATCAAACGTGGCGAGATCAGTGCGCCCATCGTGCTGGGCCGCGACCACCACGACGTGAGCGGCACAGACAGTCCGTACCGCGAGACCAGCAACATCCGCGATGGATCGCGCTTCACCGCCGACATGGCCGTGCAGAATTTCGTGGGCGATGCCTTCCGCGGCGCCACGTGGATCAGTTTGCACAACGGCGGTGGCGTGGGCTGGGGCGAGGTGATCAACGGCGGTTTCGGCATGGTGCTCGATGGCAGCGCTGATAGTGATCGTCGCCTGAAGAGCATGCTGCACTGGGACGTGAACAACGGCATTGCCCGCCGCGCCTGGGCCCGCAACCCCAACGCGGTGTGGAGCATCGAGCAGGAGATGAAGCGCACGCCCTTGCTGAAGGTGACACTGCCCAACGAGGCGGATGATCGGCTCATCGAAGGCGCACTGGGATGAACCATTGGTCATGGATACGTCATGGTTCTCGCTCCAGGCAGCGGACGACCCTGTTCGATCGTCATTCCTCCAGTTCACCCATACGTTGAACGCGCTCCACATGAGACCAATTCGCCTGTTGCTCACACTCCTGACGATCGCGCTGGCCTTCAGCTCGACCGCCCAGCCCTTCACCGTTCAACTGACCGGTACGGTCCCGACCTGTGCTCCCAACAGCGTTGTGGAGATCTACGAGGAACCCGGCTTGCTGCTTGATGTGGTCGCCTTGGATGGGAACTGTTCGTTCTCCTCCACCTTCGGAGTCTTCCAGCCGATCGGCACCTTGAACTTCGTGGGGAGCTGTGCCAACGGATCGCAGGCCTTCAACCTCGTGAACTTCGAGTTCGCACAGCCCGGTGATACGATCTTCCTGAACATCCCCTTGTTCTGCGGAGGTGATCAAGTGGATTGCTTGGGCGTGACCGGTGGTACGGCACTTCCGGGTCATCCGTGTGATGATGGGTCGGCGTCGACCGTGCTGGACACCTGGACCTCCGATTGCTTGTGTGCAGGGCTCGACTCAAGCCAAGTGGTGTTCGATTGCGCCGGCATACCCAACGGGCACAATCTGCCGGGCACACCATGCTTGTTGGATGACCCCACTGCGCCTTTCCCCGTAGGTCTCTGGAGTGCGGATTGCCAGTGCCTACCGGACAGCACCTTCGGCAGCTACACGGATTGTTTGGGCGCGGTGAATGGGCCCGCTGTTTCCGGCACACCCTGTGACGATGGCAACGCCAGCACCGCGATCGACCTGTGGGATGTGAACTGCCAATGTGTGGGCTACGACTCCACTGCGGTGGTCTTCGATTGCCAGGGTGTGCCGTTCGGCGGAGCGCTTCCCGGTTCGCCGTGTTTGATCGACAGCCTACCCTTCTTCTCCATCGGCATTTGGGACAGCAACTGCTCCTGTATCCCTGATACCACCTTCGGGGCCTTTGATTGCCTTGGCATACAAGGTGGCGGGAACCTACCTGGCACGCCCTGCTTCACGGGTATATTCGGGCTTCCGGAAGGCTTCTGGAGCAGCTCGTGTGAATGTGTGCCGGATAGCGCGCAGATCCTCTACTTCGATTGCACAGGACTACCGAACGGACCTAACGTGGCGGGTGCGAGCTGTTCGTTCACGGCGGATGGGGTCAACTTTGGTCCTGGTATCTGGAACACGGACTGTGTGTGCATCGCCGACACCAGCGCGGGACCCTTGGATTGCGCTGGCCTACCCAATGGACCGAACCAACCCGGCACTCCCTGCTTCGACCCGACCAACCCGTTCGGCATCGGGTTCTGGGACCTGAGCTGCACCTGCATCGTAGACACCACGAACGCACCGCTCGATTGCCTGGGCATACCGGGTGGCCCGAACATGCCTGGCCTGCCGTGTAGCCTGTTGCCCGACTCGTCGAACACGGTGGTCGGTATCTGGGGAGCGGATTGCATCTGCTACGCCAACACCTTCGATTGCCTGGGTATACCGGGTGGTGGCAACGTACCGGGCACACCCTGCCAGAGCATTGCGTTGGACGGCAGCCCGTATGAAGGCATCTGGGGCCCGGATTGTTTCTGCTACGGCGACAGCAGCACCTTCGTACTGGATTGCCTCGGTCAGCCGAACGGTCCGAACATGCCCGGTACGCAGTGCATTCCGTTCAATGAATTCCCCTTCGCGCCCATCGGTACGTGGACGCTCGATTGCCAGTGCTTGCCCGATTCATCCTACTTCTACACGGATTGCCTGGGCATCGAGAACGGCCCCAATACCATCAGCTCGGTGTGCGACACGGGCGATCCGAACGTGCTGGGTTACTGGAACAGTGATTGCGTGTGCGAGGCCTACACCATGCCACCGTGTACGGCAGGCTTCATCGTCACACCGGGTATCATCGATACGGCGGGTGTCGACCCCATGATGCTTTGGATCTGGAACACCAGCTTCGGAGGAACGGGCGTTTACAGCTACCTGTGGGATTTCGGTGATGGCAGCACCTCCACCGACCCCTGGCCACTGCATGACTACGAAGGCACTGGCCCGTACGTGCTCTGCCTCACCATCACCGACAGCGATGGCTGTTCAGATACGTTCTGCGACACCTTGGCGGTGGACGAGAACGGTGGCTTCAATGGACTGGCGGAAGGGAACGACCGCAGCGGAGGGTTCAGCATCCAGGTGCAGGCCGGACAGCTCGCCACAAGTGTGAACGAGATCGCGGAAGTGGAGACCTTGGAGCTTTGGCCTAACCCGACATCGGACCGCATCACCCTGCGCTGGTCCGGTGATGGCGTACGTGCCACGGAGATCCTCGTCATGGACCTGGAGGGGCGTGTGGTGCTGGAACAGCGTGAAGGAGGGCAAGGCAACGGCACCTTCGAGGTGAACGTGGCACAGCTCGAAGCAGGGGCTTACGTGGTACGAATATCGGCGGAAGGGCGCATCGCCACGGCCCGGTTCATGCGGGTGTATTAGGCGTTCCGTTCCCAGTACCGGTTCGGGGCCGGTTCTTTTCGGGTCGAATGGACTACATTCGATGTACCGGAAGGAACCGGCCCCGATCGTTACTAGCGGCTTTGGAATGTCTGGCGCACCCAGCGTAACGGAAAGCCACTCAGAGAACATACATTCAGGGGAAGTGCGATCAGGCCGTTTTCAGAAAAGTTCGACTTCCACCCAACCTCGCGCACCTTTGCCCCGTGTATGCTCCTGAACGGACAACAACCACACCCATGAATAGACTATTCCGCACGCTCTCACTTGGAACAGCGATGGTACTTGGCACCTTCGCCTTCGCCCAACCCGCAGGCCCTTACGACATTACGGTATCAGGCATTGTGGCCGGCTGCAACCCGAACGCCACCAGCTACGTGACCATCACCACGCAACAAGGCACCCAGCCCGAGTTGGACATTGAGGTGCCCCTCGAT
>JALOLX010000077.1 GCA_025455765.1 Flavobacteriales bacterium
GTTCGTAACCATACCGCGTGCCACTGGCGGCGCTGCCAACAGCACCTTCCAACTCTGGTTGTACGAGACCACCAACGCGATCGAGTTCCGCTACGGCACGATGGGTGCTGGAGCGATGAGCGCGTCGGCAGGTCTTACGGCCACTGCCACGAACTTCCAGAGCCTGACCTTGGCAACCAATACGGTGAGTACGACCACGCCAGTGGACAACAACGCAGGCCAACCGGCCAGCGGACGGTTGTACCGCTTCGAGGGTGGTGTGCTGAACTACGCCTGGAGCCCGGGTGCGAACCTCAGCGCGACCAACATTGCGAACCCTGTGTTCGGTCCTGCTCTGGCAGGAAGCTACCCGCTAACGGTGACCGCCACCAACCCTGCCACTGGTTGCTCCGCGACCGGTTCAGTAACGCTGAACGTGAACCCCGCACTTGCTCCTGGACAGGTGAACATCGCGGGTGATGCGTTCTTCTGCGGAACCGGCAGCACCACGCTGACGGCCAACACAACAGGTGGCGGTGCTCCCTTCCCCGAACAACGCTGCAGCAGGAACCGCACAAGCGGTGACCGCGAACATCGCTGGGGTATGGAGCGTGTTGGTGACCGATGCGTGCGGTGGCACGGCAACAGCCAGTGTGAACGTGGAAGGACGTCCGCAACCCACTGCGACCGCTTCTGTTGGAGCAGCGTGCAGCGGCGCACCGATCGCGCTCACTGGTGCCACGGACATCGGGACGAGCTTCCAGTGGACCGGTCCGAACGGGTTCACCAGCAGCTTGCAGAACCCGACCGTTCCGGCTGCCACATTTGCGAACAGCGGCACCTACACGTTTGTGGCCAGCCTCAATGGATGCAGCACCACCTCGACGGTGAACGTAACGGTGTTCGATCCGCCGGCCCTTGCAGCGGTAACGGCTACGCCAGCATCGATCTGCACTGGTCTGAACGCGCAGCTGAACGCCGTAGTGCCCACCGAGCCCTATGTGGCTGTTCCGGTCGGCTTCGCGCCTGTGAGCGGTACGGGTACCTCGCCTGTCAGTGGTGATGATGCCGTGAGCGCCGCTGTGGCCATCGGCTTCCCCTTCCCCTTCTTTGGCAACACGTTCAACAATGTGTTCATCAGCACCAACGGCTTCATCACGTTCGATAGCGGTACCGGAGATGGTTGCTGTGCGGGCCAAGTGATGCCTGATGCTGCCGCGGCGAACAACGTGATCGCATTGGCATGGGAAGACCTGAACGCGGCTGCTGGTCAGATCACGACCTTCAACCTCACCAACCCCAACCGGTTCGTGGTGCAGTACAACAACGTGCCTCGCTTCGGCAACACGGGCGTGGTGAACGGGCAGATCATCCTCTACGCTGACGGTACCGTGGAGCTGCAGATCACCAACATCACCGGCGGTGCTGCTGACTTCACCACGCAAGGTATCGAGAACGGTTCTGGTTCGCAGGCTGTGGTAATTGCTGGTCGCAACTCTACGATCTGGAACGCCGCGAACCAAGCGTTCCGCTTTGTACCGGCAAGCACTACCATCAGCTGGAGCCCAGCCACCTTCCTGAGCAGCACCACCATTGCAAACCCGGTGGTAACAGCTGCAACGGAGACCACCACCTACACCGTAACGGTGACAGGTGCCGGCGGATGCACCAGCCAAGGCTCGGTAACCCTGACCGTGAACCCGCTGCCAACGGTGGACGCTGGCACCTATGCACCTGTGTGCGGCCTTACTGCACCGGCTGTAGCCCTGAACCAAGGTTCACCAGCTGGTGGCACTTACCTCGGCGCTGGCGTGACCGGTCCTACTGGCAACCAGGTGTTCAACCCGGCCTCAGGCACCCAGACCCTGACGTATTCGTTCACCGATGCCAATGGCTGCTCGGGCACGGCCCAGACCACGATAACGGTACTGACCGCTGATACCGATGGTGACGGCGTGATCGACTGCCTCGACAACTGCCCGAACCTCTTTGGACAGATCGGTGAGGCCTGTAACGCAGGACCCGGCTTTGTGATCGGCCAGATCGATGCCAACTGCGTGTGTGTCGGACAGCAGTGCACTACGGACCTGACCCTGGAATTCCAGACCGATGGTGCTCCGTTCGAAACCACTTGGGAGATCCGCACCGAAGGCACCAACATCCTGGTGCAGAGCGGCGGTCCCCTCGTGGCCCCCTTCGGTATCCAGACCGAAAACACGTGCCTGCCTGACGGATGCTATGTTCTGCGCGTGCTCGATGCGAGCGGTGATGGTATGACCACGGGTGGTTACATCCTCCGCACGTTGGGCACCAACCAGCGCATCATCGACAACCGGAACAATTTCAGCACTGGCAGCGTGAGCACGGTGAGCGGTGGTCAGGGCTTCTGCCTGCCGATAAGCAACCAGACGCTCTTGTTCACCAGCTGCGACAAGCTCGATTGGATCACTGGTCAGTATGTAGTGGCAGCACCCAATGCGGCCGTTAGCGCTGAGTGGATCCCGAACGGTGCCAACAGTGTGCAGGACGCCAACAGCGGTTACGAGTTCTGGATCTTCGATCCGAACGGCAGCTACAGCTTCCGCCGCTTCCGCAGCCACAACGTCAGCGACGGCTTCGGCCCGGCCAGCGCTACACGCGCCTGCCACATGAAGCTGAACAACTGGGCGGTGGCCAGCCAGGTGCCTGCCAACGTGCTGATGAACGTGCGTGTGCGCACCCGTGTGAACGGTGTCAATGGCGAGTTCGGCCCGGCCTGTCGCCTGATGATCGATCCTGTGCGCGCAGCCTGCCCGCTCACCAACCTGATGGACATCCCCGGCAACCAGTTCTTCAGCTGTGGTGTGTTCCGCAACTGGGGTACCGGCAACTTCGTGCATGCCCGCCCAGTGACCGGTGCCAACCGGTACCAGTTCCGCTTCCGTCTGCCTGCTGAAGGCTTCGAGGTGGTGCGTACCGCCACGACCTACTTCGTACAGCTCAACTGGCCTGCCTCTCAAGCGCCAGCGCTGCAGAACGGCAAGACCTACGATGTGGACGTGCGCATCAGCCGTGACGGTGGCCTTACCTGGTGCACCTCCAATGATCCCTGGGGCAATGTGTGCCAGGTGACCATCGGCACTCAGAACCAGGGCCTGATGGTGGATCTGGAGAACAACGGCAGCGGTGCTGAACTCGCGCTGTTCCCCAACCCGAACCGCGGTGATCAAGTGACCTTCAGCCTGAGCGCGATCGAAGAAGGCGTGAACACCGTGACCTTCGAGGTGTACGACCTGAGCGGCAAGCGCGCCATGAACCGCGTGATCGCCGTAGCCGGCAGCAATGTGAACACCATCGTGGACCTCAACGGCGAACTCGCTGCAGGGATGTACCTGGTGAACATCACTGCGGGCAGCAAGACCTACACCGAGCGCCTGATGGTGCAACCGTAAGGGTCGCTTCACTGTAACGGGAACGCCCCGGGTCCACAATGGATCCGGGGCGTTCCCTATTTATGACCGAGTGATCACGCGAACTCCAGTCGGCCTATCGCCACTTCATCATGCCGTGTAGCAACACCGCTGGATGGGTGCTGGTACAGGCGCCACGAACCGCCGACATACTCCAAGGCGCTGAGGTTCTCGATCCAGTCGCCGGAATTGAGGTAGGTGATCGTGCCACCATCGCAGCTGATGCGATCGATGCGCGGCTGATGGATGTGGCCACATACCACTGCATCATGGCCTGCATCCAGCGCGATCTCGGCCATGGTCCGCTCGAAGTCGCTGATGAAATTCACCGCCCGCTTCACGCTGTTCTTCACGCGCCGCGAGAGGCTCATCCGTGGCCGACCCAAGAACACCAGCACCTTGTTCAGCACATGATTGATGCGAATGAGCAGGTCGTAGCCGAAGCCGCCCAGCTTGGCCAGCCACTTGGCGTGCTTCATCGTGGCATCGAAGATGTCGCCGTGCAGGAACCAGTAACGTTGGCCGTCAATGGTGAGGCTCAACTGATCGAGCAGCCTGAGCTTTCCCAGGCGGGCATCGGAATAGCGTCGAAGCGCCTCGTCGTGGTTGCCGGTGATATAGTACACAGGGATACGGCCGCTCCACTTCAACAAGCGCTTCACCACGTCCATGTGCGCTTTGGGGAAGTAGTCCTTCTTGAAGGCCCAGATGTCGATGATGTCGCCGTTGAGCACCACCATACGCGGCTTCACCGTACACAGGTAGGCCAGCAATTCATGGGCCCGGCATCCATAGGAGCCCAGGTGCAGATCGCTCAGCACCAGAATGTCCAGTTCGCGCTTCATACGCCAAAAGGACAGGCTGGGAATGAGCAGTACGTGAAGCCAGTGTTACCGCTTCTGCGCTTCTGCACAGCGGGGTGTGCGCAATACGCGCCTGCTCAGCGACTGAGGTGCTCGATCTCCAGCTTCAGGTACCGGATCAGGTCATCGGTATCCTCGATGCTGATGCGCGACTTCTTCTGTGCTTCGCGCTGCTTCATCATGCGCTTGAGGTACTCCTCACAGGCCTTTTTACGGGCGGGGCGCGCCGTGATGCCCTTCAACTTCAACTTGACGAAACCGGAGGAAAGGAACGGTACGGTACGGGTGCTTTCTGCCATGGACTTCGTTCCCTTGGCCGGGAACAGGCGGAAAAGTAACCTTCTGGCGCGATCTACAGGTGTTAAGCTATCTGAACGATCCGCCCCGAACGCACCCTTTGCCTCATCTAACAACTGACCATCAGTCACTTATGCAATATGTCAACCCTTTCTCAGCGGCCGTACTTTCGCAGCCTGATATCGGTCCCGACCCCGCCAGTGCCTCCCCCCCTCCCCCTGGTGCTATTCGACGGCCATTGTGGCCTGTGCGACCGCAGTGTACAACTGCTGCTCCGTTGGGACCGTACCGGGGTGCTCCACTTCGCCCCTTTGCAGGGCCCCACCGCCGCGCCGTTCGCACCGCCGTCCTCACCCCATGACCCGGGCACCTTCGTACTTGTGGATCAACAGGGCACGCATCTGCGGAGCGAGGCCGCCCTTCGCACGTTGGCGCATCTGGGCCCCCTGTGGCGCGCCGTGCTCATCTTCCGGGTGGTGCCACGCCCCCTGCGCGACGCGGTGTACAACTGGGTCGCACGTCACCGCTACCGCTGGTTCGGCCAGTTGGATGCCTGTCGGATCCCTTCCGCAGAGGTCAAGGCCCGCTTCCTGCCGTAAGCTGCCCGCTGCGATCTTCGCGCCCCGATGCGCCACCCCTCTCTCGCCCTGCTCTTCGCCCTTCCGTTCTCCATACCACTGCACGCACAGGTCGACAGTCTGCGCCTCGATACCGTGCAGGTCACCGCCACACGCATCGGCTCCAGTCTGTTACGCGCCGGCCGACAGGTGCAAGTGCTGGACAGCAGGGTACTGCAAGCAGCGCCGGCACCAGAATTGAGCGCATTGCTGCGCACCCATACGGTAGTGGATGTGCGGCAACGGGGTCCGTTCGACAGCCAGACCGACCTGAGCCTGCGCGGGGGCACGTTCGATCAGGCGCTTGTGCTACTGGACGGCATCCCGCTGAGCGATCCGCAGACCGGTCACCACGCCATGAACCTGCCGGTGGCGCCGGAAGACCTGCAGCGCGTGGAGGTGCTCTATGGCGGCGCGGCGCGGACCTATGGAGCCGGGGCCTTCAGTGGTGCGCTGAACCTCATCACGCGTGAACCGCAGCGCTCCGGCGGACGCCTTCAACTGGAAGGCGGCAGCTTTGGCAGCTGGCGCACGCGGGTGGCCCAGGAGGTGGCGTGGAAGCAAGGCGGGCTGCGCCTTTCCGCGCAACACCTGCGCAGCGATGGCCATGTACGCAACAGCGACCTTGACCTCAGCGCCGCACACCTGAGCGTTGTGCAGCGTATGAAGAACGTGCGGCTCCAAGCACAGCTGGGACTATCGCACAAGCGCTTTGGTGCGCAGAACTTCTACAGCAGCCTCTACCCCGATCAGCAGGAAGTGACCACCATGGCCCTCGGCGCGGTGGAGCTGCGCAACGATCGATCACCCTGGCCTTGGAGTGCCCGGGTCTATCACCGCCACCATCACGACCTCTTCCAGCTGTTCCGGGAGAGCGAAGGCTACTACCGCTTCGACAACGGCTTCTTCATCCGCGGCGAGGCCGATACAGCGCGGTTCACACCCACCTTCTTCTACACCTTCCACAACCGTCATAGCACACGCGTGAGCGGTGCTGAGTTGGCAGTGCGCCGCAGCTGGAAGGCCGGCACCACCGCGCTGGGTGTGCATGGCAGGGCCGAAGGCATCCTGAGCAATGTGATCGGCGAACCGTTGGCGACACCCGAGCCGCGCGGCACACTGCGCGATCCCTTCACCCGTTCCACGGACCGCAACAACCTGGCCGTTCACCTCGACCATCGGTGGGAACGCGATGGCTTCGGCATTGACGCAGGTGTGCTGTTGAACCTCAACGATCGCTTCGAGCCGGAGTGGGCGCCGGGGATCGATCTGCATCGCCGTTGGAAGGATGGACAGGTGACGCATATCAGCCTCTCGCGTTCCTTCCGTCTACCCACGTGGACCGACCTGTACTACAACCGCGGTGGCGCCCAGGGAAGTCCCACGTTGCGCCCCGAACATGCCGACCAGATGGAACTGGGCCATCGCATCCATCGCTTGCGCTGGCAGGCTGCCGCTGCTGTGTGGCGCCGGAGCAGCGACGACCTCATCGATTGGACCCGTCAGCCCGGTGATGCCACGGTGCGGGCCACGAACCTGACCCGTGTGGACATGAACGGCGTGGAACTGTTGGCCAGCATGCGGTGGAACGAAGGGAAGCAGCAGGTGGGCCTCGCATACGCGCATCAGTGGACCGACCAACCGAAGCCCACCTTCACCTCGCTCTATGTGCTGGACCATCTGCGCCATGTGGGGAGTGTGTGGGCACAGGTACAG
>JALOLX010000380.1 GCA_025455765.1 Flavobacteriales bacterium
CTATGGCATGGGCCACGGCGAAGCATCGGAGGTATTGGTGGCCTTCGCAGGGCTCTACGTGCTCATCTTCCTGGGCACCTTTCTGCGCTTCACCATCCGCACGCTCCAGCGCAATCAGGTGATCCTGCTCAGCTACGTGATCACCACGGGCTTTAGTGCGGTGGCGGCCCAACCGATGGTGAAGTCCTTCGGGCTCGCTGGTGTCATGTCCGGCCTGTTCATCGTCCACAGCATCAACCTCACACTCTACATCCACTCGATACGACACGAACTGACATGGGCATTCAAGTGATCCACCTCGTCATGGGGAAGGCCAACCCGGACCGCATGAACGGGGTGAACAAGGTGGTGCATGCGCTCGCCACGGAACAAGCTGCGCAAGGCAACAAGGTCAGCATCTGGGTGCATGCGCTCGCCACGGAACAAGCTGCGCAAGGCAACAAGGTCAGCATCTGGGGCATCACCCGTACGCCGTATGCACCGGTGAAGGAACGTGCGGTGGCCACGCGGCTGTTCCACGATCGCGGCAAATTCCGCCTTGACAAGGGGCTGATCGCTGCACTGAACGAAGTCGCGGCGACGGACACCGTGTTCCACATCCATGGTGGCTTCATTCCGCAGTTCTCCCTGGTCGCCCATCAACTGACGAAGCGTGCCCTCTCCTTCGTGTATACGCCGCACGGTGCGCATAATACCGTCGCATTGCAGCGCAGTGCCTGGAAGAAGCGCATGTACATCCCGCTGTTCGAGCGCTACCTGGTGGACAACGCCATTCGCCTGCATTTCATCGGCGCCAGTGAAGTGGAAGGAAGTCGCAAGGTGTTCGGTGAACGTCCGTACGCGTTGATCCCCAATGGCCAGGACCTGCCCGCTAGCACACCGGCCAAGCTGGAGCGTGAGCGGAATGAATTTCCCGTTCTCGGAACCGTGGGCCGGCTCGATCTGCATACCAAGGGACTTGACCTGCTCTTCGCTGGATTTGCGGAATTCCTACGCCAGCACAAGGGGAATGGGCAATTATGGCTGGTGGGTGATGGCCCTGACCGGGAGCGCCTTGAACGACTGGCACAGGACCTGCACATCCAGGAGCACGTCACCTTCTGGGGTGGACGCTACGGAACCGAAAAGGACACGATCATGGCCAGCATGGACCTCTTCTGCCTCACGAGCCGCAACGAAGGCCTGCCCGGCGTAGTGCTGGAGGCTGCGGCGCTGGAGGTGCCCTGCCTGGTGAGCAAGGAGACCAACATGGCCGAGCATCTTTCGGCGTATGGGGCCGGCTTCGTGTTAGAACGGAACACCGCAGCGGACATCACGGCCACCTTGCTCCAGGCCACTGCTCAGATGCGCAGCGATCACTGGGGCGAACTCCGCCGCAACGCCCGGAGCATGGTGGCCACGGCCTTCAACTGGAAGCGCATCGCGCAACAGCATATGGCGAACTACGATGCCTAGAAGCCATCTCAAAATGATCCTTCGGGCTGCGCCGGGGCCTTTTCCGGCCATCCATCGTTGCGCAACCCTTACAGAGCGTCCAGCTATGCGCGGGTTTTGCGCCTCGGCTGGCCGGAAAGATCCTCCGGCTCGCTACCAAAAACCATTTTGAGATGGCTTCTAAGAAACCCATCCCCGGTCTGGTCAGGAACATCGAGGTCGTGCTGATCCTCATCCTCATGGTGAAGATCGCGGGCTACTTCTCCATCGTGGAGGACCGTGGTGTGAACCAGGTGTTCAAGACCATCTCGCGGCTGGGGATCACAGGCGCCATCGTTTGGGTGCAGCACAGACTGACCACCATGGGCTGTGTACTGCCACAGCGACTCGCGCACAACACCGGTCCATTCCTGTACATCGCCTACCTGGGCCTGGGTCTTGCGAGCTTCTTATGGACCAGTGACCTGGGCGTGAGCGCGCTGCAATGGGCCATGACCACCGAGAGCTTCGTGTTCACGTGGATCTTCATGCGGGTGGCATTTCCCCGAGCACCAGGTGGACATGATCAAGGTCTTCGCCTGGGCCATCTTCCCGATCATGGTCACCTTCCTCATCGGGGGCTGGGTGGCGGAGGATACCTTCTACCGCGGCATGCGGGGGGGCGAAGAGAAGCGCATGGGCGGCTGGATCATGAACCCCAATGAACTCGGTATGCTCGCGGCCATCGCGGCTGCCATGGCCTACATGCGCATCACGGCGGCGCGGGTCAAGTTCTGGCCCATCCTGAAGATGGTCATCGCCATCCTGATCATGGTCTTCACCTCTTCGCGTTCCACATCGATCGGCTTCCTGCTCATCATGGGCATCCTCATTCTGAAGAGCAACAACAAAGGCCTGAAGATCGCGATGTTCAGCGGTGTCGTGCTCGCCGTGCCACTGTTGTTGAAGTATGTGATCTTCAAGGACAGCGGCGGGGTGGAGGAGGTGATGAGCATGACCGGCCGTCTGCCCTTCTGGACCGCCTTGTTGAACGAAGGCATCGTTCGCGAACCCTTCCTGGGCTACGGCTTCATGCGCATCAACTACATCGACACCTTCCAGGGGCTGAACACCTATCCGGGCCGCATGACGCATAACACCTTCATGCAGGTGCTGATGAACCTCGGATTCGTGGGCTTCTTCCTGGCGCTCTGGCAGCTGGTCTCCACCGTGTCCACCTTCTTTCAGGAGCGCACCCATGCCTACGCGAACTTCTTCGTGGCGCTCTTCATTCCCATCTTCATCAACTCCATCACCGAGTTCGGCATCTTCGGCGAAACGAACTATGGGATCCTGTTCTACCAGTTCCTGATCCTGCTGTTCTGCATTCGGCCTGCCACCCGGCTTTCCCTTCGGCAACGTCTCCAACGTCAGCAGCTCGAGCTGAAGTACACCATTCACCCAACACCCCTTGTCCCATGCGCATCGTAGGAACGAACGAGGAATTCCCCCGCCCCCGCATCCTGGTCACAGGCGGAGCAGGATACATCGGCTCCCATACCGTGGTGGAGCTGTGGAACGCAGGCTACGAGCCCGTGATCGCCGACAACTTCAGCAACAGCCAACGCTGGATCATCGAGCGCATCAATACCATCATCGGCCGGCCGATCACCGTGCATGAGATCGATTGTTGCGACTATGATGCCCTTGCCGGTATCGTGCAACGCAAAGGCGCTTTCCTGGGTGTGATCCATTTCGCTGCGTTCAAGAGCGTGAACGGATCCATTGCAGAGCCGGCGAAGTACATGCACAACAACATGCGCTCCTTGGAGAACGTGATCCGGCTGGTGGATGAGTTCCATATTCCCGATCTGGTCTTCAGCAGCAGTTGCACGGTGTATGGCGAGCCCGATCA
>JALOLX010000078.1 GCA_025455765.1 Flavobacteriales bacterium
CACTCCCATCGTGCTCCTGGATGAACCCACTGCCTTCCTTGATGTGGTGAACCGCATCGTGGTCGTACGTCGTCTCGCCCTGCTTGCCCGTGAGCTTGGCCGCATCATTCTCTTCAGCACACATGACCTGCAGGTGGCGGTGGACCATGCGGATAGCCTGTTGCTGTTGCAGGGGGGGAAGGCCCACACCGGTGCCCCGCTCGCTGTATTGCGCTCGGAAGCCATGCGAACGGCCTTCTCCACAGAAGGTCTGCAGTTCGATCCCGTCACCCGGAGCCTACGGTAGCGTACCTGAACGAAGAAGCCCCCAGCACCAGGCCGGGGGCTTCTGATATGAAAAGGACCTCGCTTACTTCTTCAGCGCGTCGCGGATCTCCATCAGGAGCTTCTCTTCATTGGTGGGGCCAGCTGGAGCCGGAGCTGGTTCGGCTTTCTTCATCTTGTTCACGGCCTTGACAACCATGAAGATCACGAAGGCAACGACCAGGAAGTTGATCACGGTGGTGATGAAGGCACCATAGGCAATGGCCACCTCGGGCTGAGTGACCGCACCCGCCGCATCCTTCAGTTCGGGCTGCATCACGTACTTCAGCTGGTTGAAGTCCACACCGCTCGTGACCTTGCCGATAATGGGCATGACCATGCCATCAATGAAACCGGATACGACTTTGTTGAAGGCCGCGCCCATGACGAAACCGACAGCGATGTCGATCAGGTTGCCTTTGATCGCGAACTCCTTGAACTCCTTAAGCATGCTCATGGTACAGTAGGTTTTGGTGGTTGAGACGCGAATGTAACGGTTGGTCACATTCCGTCGAGGGCGTTCAGGCTGCTGCTCTCCTTGATGGGTGCCGACAAGAGCCGCGTGGTGCCTGGCACCTGCATCAAGACCTTCGTTGGCGCGGTCATCCCGTCCGGTATGAGCAGGTCGAAGTAGGCCAATGGGGACTCCGCTGCATAGCCGGGCATGGTCCGTGTGGGGCGTAGCGGTAGGGTGTCGGTATCGGTCACAAGGGCAAGGAGATGCAAGGGCAAGGGGTGCAGGCTGGCCACACGCACGCGCGCACCACCGGGACGCAAGAAGGCCACGGCGGGATCAGGAGGCGCAAGCAGGCGTTGGATGGTGCGTTGGTTGTGTGTCAGCACGGTGCTATCGAACGCGTTCAGCTCAGGATCGGTGCGCAGGTAGTTCGTCAGTTCTGATGCCTCAGGTAGCAGTTCGGCCCAGAGGCTATCGGACCATCCACCGAAGGTGATGCGCTCCATCCAGCCATGATAGGCCGCCCGCACTGCGGTGTCTGCGAGCACACGCGCAACCCATTCATTCTGCTGGTCCAACGGCAACAGCGGGAGCAGGGTGGTGATGCGCGCACCGGCTGAGAGGCCAGGCGATATGGGGAGCAGCTTGTTCGAGCGTGGTGGCAGGGTGAAGTGAAGCTGTTGCCACCGCAGTTCGGACTGTGCTCCGAACAGTTCCGCCAATGCAAGCAAGGCGCCGGTGCGCTCGGCCTCCATGGTCGACGCGCCGTTCGTTCGGGGTGCCTGTAGAGCGCGAAGACCTTGCGTCCATACCCGCTGTGGAAGGCCGTCCACCCCTGTCCCTTCGATCCGCAGCGGCGCCACAGCCCATGATCCTTGCGGCAAGGATGGTTGATCCAACCCCTCCATTGTTCCGTCCAAGTGCGCTCGTTGCCAGAGCGAGGCATCGTAACCACCCCACGGTGCCTTGGCACTGGTATCACCGAACACGGGCTGTAGCGCTCTCCAGAGGTGCAGGCCGCGATCTTCACCTTGAGCTGACAATTCGGTCAGTTGCACCGGGAAGTGCGGAAGGCCCGCTCGTTGTAAGGCGCGCGCAAAGAGCCAGTGGTACATCACCTGTCCAGGGCCGACAGGCTCCACCGCATAGCGGGGCGCGCCACCTGGCAGGTCGTTGTCCAGGCTGGTCACGGTGTACGCTGCCGTGCTCGTACGTATGCCGGCAAGGGCGTTCGCAGGTAGGACCTCGACCTGGAACGTATCGGTGTTCCAGCGCAACGATCCCAGAACAGCGAGGGTATCCAAGCCACTGTCAATACGTACACTGGTGCGCTGGACCATGTGCGCTTCGAGCCGGTTCCACGCGCTGTCACTGAGGATCAGTTCGGCCTGGTCCACCTTGGGTACGCCGCCGCGGAACGCATTGAGCACTGGCTTGGTGATGCGCTTGAGGCCGGGATCGAGCACCTGCTCCACGAAGCCGCTGCGTTCGGTGCGGATGCCCATGAAGTACACCAACAGGAGCAACAGCAAGGCCAGCAACGGAGCCGAACGTTGGAGCAGCCAGCGCAGCATGCGGCGCAACAGGGTGCGGTCCACCTTCATGGCAACAAGATAGCGCAGCCGCGCGGGCCGGCTTCGCGGCGGATCACCGCAGTTCCTTCAGCAGTTCGCGGTGCTGGCCTTGGAGGCGTTCGACCTCACGCGCCAGGCGTTCGATCTTCTTTTCCATGTCCTTGCGCATGGCCTCACCGCTGGCGCTCTTGAAGTTGAACATGCCCATGTTCTGCTCCATCTGACGCATCTCGGTCTGCAGCTCTTCGATCTTTCGCTTCACGAAGCGGCTCTCACGTTCCATGCGATCGCGTCCGTCCGGCGCGCTCTTCAGGCTGTCCACATGATCCTGGAACTGCATCTTCCGGCGTTCTTCACCCTCCATCTTCAACTGCCCGTAGTGCTTATCCAGCGCGGCGCGGTAACGCTCGTTGAGGCTGTCGAACATGCGGGGCGATACGCGACCGGAGTTCATCCAACGGGTGGAGAACTCTTTCAGCTTGTCCAGGTCCTTGTTGCGTTCGCCGCTGAGCTGGAAGCCTTCGATCTCGGATAGCAAGGCCTCCTTTTCCTGCACGTTCGCGGCTTGTTCCTCATCCTGCTTGGCGAAGGTGGCCTTCCGGTTCTGGAAGAAGGCGTCGCACGCTTCGCGGAACTTGCTCCACAGCTTGTTCTCGTCGCGCGGACCAGCACTGCCTGCTTCCTTCCACTGCTGTTGCAGCATCTTCAGGCGATCGGCGGTGCGCTTCCATTCCTTGCTTTCCTTGAGGCTGGTGGCCTCTTCCAGCAGGGCCTGCTTCTTTTCGCGTGCCGCACGGAACTGGTCCTTCAGCGAATCGAAGTAGGTCTTCTTGGCATCGAAGAAGCCGTTGCACGCATTGCGGAATTCCTTCCAGATGCGCTCGTTGTCCTTTTTGGTGGCGAAGCCGATCTGCTTCCAGGCGTTCTGCAGCTCGAGGACCTCTTCGGTGAGCTGCTTCCATTCCTTGGCTCCCGCATTGGCAGTGCGCTCCATCAACGCGGTCACCTTGTCGATGAGGCTCTGCTTGGCGGCGAGGTTCACTTCATGCTCGGCCCGGCGGGCGCGGTAATGTTCGTGCACCTTATCATACACCGTACGCGTGGCGTTCCAGAAGCCATCACGCACGGCCTCCCACTCTTCGCGTACCACAGGACCGATCTGCTGCCACTTCTCCTGGTACTCACGTACCATCATTTCCAGCTCGCGGATGTTGTCCTTCTGCGCCAGGCTCTGCATGTCCGATACCAGGGCCTGCTTCAGCGCGGTGTTCTTCCGCAGGTCATGATCGCGCAGCTCCTTGTAGATGCGGATGTGGTAGAAGAACTCGTCGCGTAGGTGGCTGTAGTCGGTCTGCAGCTCGCGGTAGTGCTGGCCGGGAACAGGTCCGATGGCGCGCCACTGCTCATGCAGTTCATTGAAGCGCGTGAACGCTGTGCTGATGTTCTCCTCGCTGGCGATGAGGGTCTTCAACTCTTCCATGATGGCCTTCTTGGCCGCCATGTTGTCCGCTTCTTCCTTGGCCTTGCGCCGACGGATGTCGTTGACGCGTTGGTTGAAGGAGTCGAGCAGTTGCTTGAAGCGCTTGTCCTCCTCGTCGAGCAAGGGTGCTGACTCGATGGCGAGCGGCGCGGCGGGTTCACCGCCTTCAGCGACGGGGGCTCCTTCCTCGCTTGTCTGCGTGGCCTGTAGCGCGCTCGCTACCAAGGCCTCGTAGGCCTCCTTCACACCTTCCACCGCTTCGGATGCCTGTTCGACATCCTCCTGCGCGTTGAGTTCTACGAGCCGCTGAATGAGCTCTGCTTTGGTCGCCATCAAGTGCGGACGGGGATGTCTTGGAACCCCGACCGTTCCAAAGATAGGGGGACGTACCGCTACGGTGCCAAGTAGTTACACCGCAAGGCCGAGCATGCACACATCATCGAGCTGTTCCTGGCCCGCCTGCCACTGGTCGAAGGTGCGCTCCAACACGCGTCCCTGTTCGTCCATCGGAAGGGTGGCGTGGGTGCGTAGGACCTCCTGCAGGCGCGCGGACATGAAGCGTTCGCCGGCCGGTCCGCCAAGCTGATCCACGTAACCATCGCTGAACAAATAGATGCGATCACCTTCACCGTAGGCGAGGCGGTGGCAGGTGAACTGACGGCTCCGCCCATGTTGCGCGCCGCCCACCGGTCTGCGGTCGCCATTGATGACGCTAAGCTGTCCGGCATGCCACCAGTAGAGCGGACGCATGGCCCCGGCGAACAGGATGGTGCGCGCTCGTCGGTCGATGCGGCACAAGGCGATATCAAGCCCATCCCCAGCGCCACGTGCAAGGCCTTCCTGGTGGAGCACCGCGATGAGCCGTTCGTTCAGTTCGGTGAGCAGTTCAGCGGGATCGTGCTGCGGATGGCGCGCCGCCACTTCGTTGAGCACCGAACACGCAATGGCCGCCAGCATTGCGCCGGGTACACCATGGCCAGTACAATCCGCAGTGGCCACGAGGCTCTCGTGCTCGCTGATGCGGTGGAACCAGTGGAAGTCGCCGCTCACCACCTGTTTGGGCCGGTCGATCAGGAAGGCGTCCGGGAAATGGGCCGCATATACTGCGCGATCCGGCACCAAGGCACGCTGGATACGCCCGGCATAGGCCAGGCTGTCGTTCATGCGGGCATGCGCCGTGCTGAGCTGTATCCGTTCCAGTTCTTCGCGCTGCAACCAGGCGCCCACCGAGCGGTACAACAACACTCCGATAACGAGCAACAACCCGAGGGCAAGGGCTGCGTTGCGCCCCAGGTTGCTGAGCGCCATGGCCTGTGCCGCTGCCACGTCGACCCGTCCGAGCACGATCCCTTCCTGCCGACCGGTACTGCCCAACACGGGCGCGGCTTGTGCGGCCCATAGGCGACCGTCCTGTTCCAACGTGAAGCGTCCACCCTGGTCGTACAGGGCGAGCAGTTCCGCTGTGCTGGCGGTGTACGGCGAGCGCCAATGCAGCTCCGAAGCTGAACTGGCCAACTGCACAAGGCCCTTGAACCGGTCGTCCTTGCGCAGGATAAGCAGGGGAGGTAGGTCAGGATGGACCGACGCGGTGCGGCGCAATTGATCATGCAGCACATAGGCCCATGCATCCTGGGTGGGCTTCACCAACATGCCGCGGGTGGGGTACTTCTCCACCAACATGGCCAGGTGGTCCGCGTTGACCAAGGCTGCTGCGCTGCGTGTGGCCACATCGAGCTGCTCCAGTCGTTCACGCTCCAATGCGCTCAGGTCGCTGCGGTAAATGAAGTGCAGCGCTGCGGCCACCAACAGCACCAACGTGGCACCTGTGGCGAACAGGACCTTGCGCCGAGTGGAGAGTGTACGTGACCGCATGGAAGGACCGTGCCCCGCAGGTGGGCGCGGTCGTTCCTACGCAGGAACAGCCCCTGAAGTTCCCCGGAGGTCAGCCCAGGAACGCGTAGCGGTGGTCGGTGGGCGGCACGAAGTTCTCCTTGATGGTGCGCGCGTTCACCCAACGGATGAGGTTGAGGTAGCTGCCGGCCTTGTCGTTGGTGCCGCTGCCCCGCGCACCGCCGAAGGGTTGCTGGCCCACTACAGCACCCGTAGGCTTGTCGTTGATGTAGAAGTTGCCCGCTGCGTTACGGAGTGCGTCCGTAGCTTCCACAATGGCCTGCCGGTCCTGGCTGAATACCGCGCCGGTAAGGGCGTAAGGACTTGTGGAATCCACAAGCTTCAGGGTCTTCGCCCACTCGTTCTCGGGGTACACGTAGATGGTGAGCACGGGGCCAAAGATCTCCTCGCACATGGTGGTGCTCTTGGGGTCCTTCGTTACGGCCACGGTAGGCTCGATGAACCAGCCCACGCTCTTGTCGTACTTGCCGCCGGCGATGATCTGCACGTTCTTCTTGTCCTTCTTCAAGCCATCGATGTAGCTGGCGATCTTGTCGAAGGCCTTCTCGTCGATGACGGCGTTGATGAAGTTGCGGGTATCACGCGGATCGCCCATGCGGAAGCTGGCCAGGTCGGCAAGGAGCTCCTTCTTCACCGCAGGCCAGATGTTGGCCGGGATGTAGGCACGGCTGGCGGCACTGCACTTCTGGCCCTGGAACTCGAAGGCGCCACGGCTCAGTGCGGTGGCCACCTGCACCGGATCAGCGCTGGGGTGTGCGATCACGAAGTCCTTGCCA
>JALOLX010000079.1 GCA_025455765.1 Flavobacteriales bacterium
GCCGGTCCGGTCATCGGTGCTCCCGTGGCCCAGAACGCGCCCAGCCCATAGGCCGCACAAGTAAGGTGCATGTTCTGGACCGCGCAGCCCATGGCCAATAGTTCGTCACGCTCGTTGATCTTGCCGCTCGGGTCGCGCTGCAGCCCGATGGCGATCACCACACTGCTCTGCAGCGGCCGCTGGCGTATGGACTCCAGTTTCTTGGGAAGGACCTTGTCCGCTGGCGTGTTGGCCAGGTAGATCTCGCTGAGCCGATCGGACAGCCGATTCCGGGCATCACCCGTGAACACCGTGAAGCGCCACGGCTGCGTCATGCCATGGTTCGGCGCCCAGGTGGCGTTGGTCAGGATCCGTTCCACCAGTTCCCGGTGCACCGCCCGTTCTGTGTAGTCCTTCGGATAGATCGTGCGCCGGTAACGCATCAGCTCGCTGATCTCGCTCACACTGAATTTCATGCTGCAAAGAGAAGCGATCCAGCGCATCAGGCAGCGTTCCGATCGCTCCATACGTCCTATCTTCACCGACCAGAACCAAGAACCTGCATGCGCTCCATCTTTTACTCTGCTGCTTTGATGCTCCTCTGTGCTGGTGCCGCCACCGCCCAAGTGAGCCTTTCCGTTGCCGACCACGTGCCCGTGGTAGGTCAGACCGTGGGTGTTTCTCGCGGTGATAGCATCATCTCGTTCGGCCCCGCCGGGGCCAATGTGCCGTTCAACTACTGGGACCTGATGTACGAAGCGCCCCTGCCGCGCCTTCGCTTCTATCCGCCTGCAACATCCACCATGCCTGGCGCCGTGATCGCGTCCACGGATGGTGGATCGGACACCACGTTCTGGAACTTGAGCGCTGCCGGTTTGGAGGTAGTGGGCCTTCGTGGTTCCTTGGAAGGTGTTGTCACCTACACCGACCGCATTCTTGAGCTGCCGCTCCCGCTGGAGTTCGGAGATACGTGGACCGACGCTGGTACGGCGAGCTACACGGCTTTTGGCTTCCCGGTCACGCGTTTGGTGTCCTTTACAGGAGCGGCGGATGCGTACGGTACCCTCACCTTGTCAGATCTTCAGACTGTTCCGGTGCTGCGCGTTTCCACACGCCGACAGATCAACGACAATAACCTTGTTATCAATGTCTTGCGCATCAACCGGACCACCGCTTTCTACAGCGCTACATCTGCACACCCGGTGCTGCGGCTGAGCGTTGATTCAGCACGCGCAGGCACCGGCGGCTGGACCGTTGAAACCCAGGTCGAAGTGATCGGCGAACCCATCACCGTGGGCCTGGATGAATACGCCGCAGCCGAAGCACGCTTCACCGCTTTCCCCAACCCTGCACACGGCAACGTCACCGTCCAGCTCAATAGCCCCGCCGACCTCGTGCAGCTGTTCGACGCCAAAGGGGCCATCGTGCGCAGCCTCAACACCACTTCGGACCGTGTGGTGATCGACCTGCAGGGCATGGAGCCCGGCACCTATCTGGTGCGCACCTACAGCAACGGTGCCGCCGTAGAGACCCGCCCGATCGTGGTGGAGTGATCCCGTTCGTTCTTCCTCAGGGCCGCCTCCTTCACCAGGGGCGGCCCTGTGCGTTCTGAACAGCCACCCTGTGGCAGGTGTTACCTTTCCATATCCATGCGTGGCCACCGCTTTTCCCGCTTCGTTCCCACTGCCGACGACCGTAGCCCGTTCGAGCAGGTGCTGCCCCTCTTCCTGGAGTTGCTCACGCACACCAGCGGAGATGTCGACGAAGCCCTCGATTGGCTGCGGCAGGTGGATGAAGAGCATGGGGTGTTCCCCGATGGCTACACCCTCGAGGACTTCAAGAACGACCTGCGAAAGAACGGCATCATCGGAGATAACCCCGGAAAGGGTGGACGAACGGAAATGACCGGTAAGGCCGAGCGCTTGATACGCGAACGCGCGCTGGAGCAGGTGTTCGGCAAGCTGAAGAAGACCGACCGCGGCGATCATGGCCTACGACGCGGAGGGACCGGGGACGAACCCACCGGTGAGCGCAGGCCCTTCCGCTTCGGCGATAGCGCGGACAACATCGCCTTCAGCGACAGTATCCGGCGCGCCCAGCAACGCGGCATCGACGACCTCGACCTGCGGGAGGAGGACCTGGAAGTGCTGGAGACCGAGCATCAGAGCGCCAGCGCCACCGTGCTGATGATCGACATCAGCCATAGCATGATCCTCTACGGCGAGGACCGCATCACGCCGGCAAAGAAGGTGGCGATGGCCCTCGCCGAGCTCATCAAGCGACGCTATCCCAAGGACACGCTCGACATCGTCGTTTTCGGGAACGATGCCTGGCAGGTGAGCCTGAAGGACCTGCCCTACCTGCAGGTGGGACCTTACCATACCAACACCGTCGCCGGACTGGAGCTCGCCATGGACCTCCTGCGCCGCCGCAAGATCCGCAACCGCCGCATCGTCATGATCACCGACGGCAAGCCCAGTTGCATCAAGCGTGATGGCGAGTACTACATGAACAGCTTTGGCCTGGATGAGGTCATCGTGGGCCGCACCCTCGATGCTGCGGTCCGCGCGCGCAAGGCCGGTATCCCCATCACCACCTTCATGATCGCGCAAGATCCCTACCTCCAGCGCTTCATCGAACGCTTCACCGAGGCCAACCAAGGCCGGGCGTTCTACACCGGCCTGCAAGGCCTTGCCGATATGGTGTTCCGCGACCACACCACCAGCCGCAAGCGTTCCTGACCTCATCCGACCATCACATCACCATGAGCCGACCATCGATATCGACCCTCGGAGCCCTGAAGCAGAGCGGCTATCAACCCCGCAGCGTGAAGGAGGAACTACGCGACAACCTCATTCTCCGCATGCGCAGTGGCAAGCCGCTCTTCGAGGGCATCCACGGCTATGAGGATACTGTGCTGCCCGCCATGGAACGCGCCATCCTCGCCGGGCATAGCATCAACCTGCTGGGGTTGCGTGGGCAGGCCAAGACCCGCATGGCACGCTCGCTCGTGGGCCTGTTGGATGAATGGGTGCCGGTGGTGGCGGGCAGCGAACTGAACGATGACCCCCTGGCGCCGCTGTCCCGCCATGCACGGGAACTGGTGCACCGCATGGGTGACGACACGCCGGTGGAATGGATGCACCGCGACCAGCGCTACACCGAGAAGCTCGCCACACCCGATGTAACCGTGGCCGACCTCATTGGCGATAGCGACCCCATCAAAGCGGCCAACCTCAAGCTGGACCAGAGCGATGAGCGTGTGATCCACTTCGGACTGCTTCCCCGCAGCCACCGCGGCATCTTCGTCATCAACGAGCTGCCCGACCTGCAACCGCGCATCCAAGTGGCCTTGTTCAACATCCTGCAGGAAGGCGATGTGCAGGTACGCGGGTTCAAGCTGAGGCTGCCGCTCGATATCCAGTTCGTCTTCACGGCCAATCCGGAGGATTACACCAACCGGGGCGCGATCATCACCCCGTTGAAGGACCGCATCCAGGCGCAGATCCTCACGCACTACCCGCCCACCATCGAGCAGGGCATGCGCATCACCGAGCAGGAAGCGCGCATTCCCCAGGCCCAGCGCGAACGTGTGCGTGTGCCCGACCTCCTGCGTGTGCTCATTGAGCGCGTGGCCATGGAGGCGCGTGATAGCGACCTGGTGGATCGCAAGAGCGGGGTCAGCGCACGCCTTACGATCTCAGCGCTCGAGACCCTGCGTGCATCGGCCGAGCATCGGGCGCTCCGCGCGGGCGCTGCGTCCACCGTGGCCCGCATGGGCGACCTGTGGTCCATTGTGCCGGCCATCACCGGCAAGATCGAGCTTGTTTATGAAGGGGAGCAGGAGGGACCCGAGAAGGTGGCCGAACACCTCGTCGGTCTGGCTGTGCGCAATGTTTTCGCAGAACTCTTCCCCGATGCCGCCAAAGGGCGCAAGCGCAAGGCAGATACGAGCAAGGATGCCTATGCGCCGGTGATCGATCACTTCATGGAAGGGCACTGCGATCTGCTCGTGGACAACGATGACCGGGCACATGCCATGGCGTTGAAGAACGTGCCGGGCCTGTTGCAGCTGGTGGCCGAGCGCCATCCGTACCTGGACAAGGAGGAGCAGGTGCTCTGGGCCGAGTTCGTGCTGCATGGCCTTGCGGAGCATAGCCGCATCGGGCGCAGTAGGCTCGTGGGCGCAGTGCGCTTCGGCGATCTGATGCGATCGGTGCTGGGCGGAGTGCTGGACAGCGACGAGGAAGCGTGAGCGCGTTCAGCCGTTGAAGCCGGAGTAGCGGTGGTAGTCGCTGTTGTCCTCATCGATCTGCCGCTTCACTTTGTAGATCCGATGGCCGATCACCGCCAGCTCGCGGTGGCCATTGTTCAACAGCCAGCGCTGGGCGTCCTCATCGCCATCGCCCGTCAGGGCCACCTGCTTCAATACGTTCAAGCCCTGTTCGTCCAACCAGGCGCGCGCCTGCTTGTTGCCCTCTGTGGCATGGATGAGCGCCATCAGATGCGGGTGACCGTTCTTCACCAACCAGTCACGCGCATCCTGCTGCAGCCGCAGCGCATGGCAGAACACCCCAAGCTCGGGATAGCCGTTGTTCAGCAGCCAATCACGCAATCCTTGATGGCCGCTGATGGCCTCACCCCAGGCGAGCAGGATCTTGGCAGGATACTCCAGGCGCATGTGCGGTTAAGTTGCTCAGGTGTGGTGTGAAGCGAAAGATAGGTAGCGGCAGATGGGCTCCGTGCCATGGCAGGGCCAAATGCAACCCGTGCCGGTATCTTCGCCCCATGCAACGTGCGTTCACGCTCCTTCTTGTCCTGTTCATGCTCTACAGCACTGCCTTCGCCAAGGAAAAGCGTGATCGTTACGCGAAGAAGGAGCAGCGCATCCAGCGGCTGTTGGATAAGGGTCGACCGGTGAAGGTCATCCGCCGTTGCGACTTCATCCTACGGAAGCCGACGGCACCGCCAGCCATTCTGTTGCAACGGGCCCAGGCGCACAACGATCTGGCCCACTGGGACCAGGCGGCCACCGATGCGCGCCAGGTGCTCCGCAGTGAACCGGGCAATGCCAAGGCGCGGGTGGTATGGGCCACTTCCTTGATGGGTCGCTGGGAGGTGGATTCCGCAGCCATGTTGGTCGGTCCCATCGTCAAGCGCGGACCTTCGGTGGATGCCGATCTACTGATGGCCCGTATCCACCGTCATCGCCAGCGGCCGTCCGAAGCCTTGGTGCTGCTCGATCGTGTGCAGGCGCTGACGAGCGATGACCTGCGCACCCGAGTGCTGCGTGAACGCGGGGAGGCCTTGGCGTTGTTGGGCGATACGGCCCGTGCCCGCGTTCTGCTCGATTCAGCGCTGGCCAGGGCTCCCAAGGATCCCATCATCCACAATAGCATTGGTTGGTACCTCTACGCCCTGCACGGTCAGCATCAGAAAGCCATTGAGGCATACACACGAGCCGTGAAGTACAACCTGAACTACTCCTTTGCCTTTAATAATCGGGGTTGGAGCTACCATCAGCTGGGCCAGGACGACAAGGCCTTCAAGGACATTCGCAACGCCATGAACCGAGCCCCCAGCAATCCGTACACTTATCGCAATATGGGGCTCGTACATCTGGATCGGAGTGAAGTCGATAAGGCCTGTGCACAGTTCAAGAAGGCGCTCGAAAGGGGCTACACTGTTCGATTCGGGAACGATGTACAGGAACTGGTCGATCAGCACTGCAAAGCTGCACAGATCGAAGGGTTGAACGTGGAACCATCCAGCCTGCCCGAGCAGGAAGCCCTGCCTCCTTTACAGATAGACCCTGTGCCTATCCCCCCTGTAGAGCCATCGCCTCTGGTACCAGAGCATTGAGATAAATGCTGCTTTTTCGGTTGGGGTTGCGATCATGCCCGCTTTACAACAGGCGACTGGTTCGTTGCGCGTTTTCGTCCAATTCGTACCCCATGCTTGTCTGCGCCTCGAAGACCGTTACCGATCGCGCGTATGAAGGCCATATAGGGCTATGACCCGTTCCATAAGCCGGCCCCCGCCTGCCCCGATCGCCACGCAGCGTGACCTGCCAATGAGAAGGCCCGGAACAGCGTCCAGGCCTTCTCATTGGGGCGGTCATGTGTTACTCCACCTCCACCACCAGGTATTTCGAGATGCTCCAGAACGCGTTGGCGTCCGTTACCACCAGCTTGTTGCCCCCTTCCAGGCGGTAGCTGCCTTCAGGGTGTGAGGTCACCAGTTTGGCCTTCTTGGCACCCAGTGCGATCTCCGTGGTACGCACCACATCGATACGCTGGAACGCGTCTGCGGGCAGGTTGGAGGTGTTCAACTTCTTCACGCTCCCGATGCCCACCACACCACCTTCCTTGGAGAGGATGCCACGCTCCTTCAATTCCTTAGCAGTGCCCACCACATAGTAGGCGGTGTTCAGTTCCATCCGCTGCATGTCGCTCAGTTGCGATTTGTCGCGGTACATCTCAATGATCGTGGCGAGCGAGCTGTTGGTGCTGGCC
>JALOLX010000080.1 GCA_025455765.1 Flavobacteriales bacterium
GGAATTGTGCTGCGCAGTTCGTGCGGGTACGGTTGCTGTTCATCTTTGCACGCATGTGGAAGGTGATCGGCGCTTCGGCCATGCGGGATAGTGAGGCGCGGGCCTTTGCCAATGGTACAGACCCCATTGCGCTCATGGTCCGTGCTGGCGAAGCGGTAGCCCACTGGCTCCTTAGCAAGGCAGCAGCAGAGCTTCGGCCTCAGTTGGGCCAGGGCCGCTGGCAGGTGCTTGTGGGGCCGGGCAACAATGGGGGTGATGGCGCTGTCATCGCGCATAAGCTCCATCTGGCCGGTGCTCCGGTTCGTGTTCATGTGCTACCCGCCGAGCGGCGTTCGCAGGCTTGCCAGGATCAGGTGGACCTTGCGCGTGCGGCAGGCGTACCCTTCGCTGATGCAGGTGAAGGCCTCGGGCTCACCTCATCTGATACGGTGGTGGATGCCCTCTTCGGCATCGGCCTCGACCGCCCCTTGGACGGTGAAGCAGCTGCTTGGATCGAAGTGGTGCGAGCGGCTGGCTGTCAGGTGGTGGCGGTGGATGTGCCTTCCGGCCTCGACGGCGATGGCAGGGTCCTGGGTCCGGTGATGGCGGCTCACGTCACGCTGACCTTCGAGTGGCCCAAGGTGGCAACGGTACTTCCTCAGCTCACGGATCATGTGGGACAGCTGGTGGTGCTTCCCATCGGGCTTTCGGAAGTGGCGGATGCACAGGATGATCTGCGTTGGTACCTGCAGGATCGCGTGGATCTTCGCGAGCTGTTGCATCCGCGACCCAACGCTGGTCATAAAGGGACCTTTGGCCATGCGGTGCTGGTTGGCGGAAGTACCGGACGCATGGGGGCGATGGTGCTCGCTGCAAGGGCGTGTTCACGCAGTGGCGTAGGAACGGTCACGGCACATGTGCCGGGCGACGGGGGGGCGGTCGTGCATGCGGCCTGGCCTGAGGCGATGGTCTCACCCGACCATGAACCCGGATATGTAAGCGCCCTGCCCACCACCTTGCGGGGTTCGGCCTGGGGCGTTGGTCCAGGGCTTGGATCGCACGCGGACAGTGGCTTGGTCCTCAAGCGCTTGCTCCAGGATCCTCCGGGCCCGTTGGTGCTCGATGCGGATGCCTTGAACCTGTTGGCGGCGAACCCCACCTGGACCGCCTTCCTTCCGCCGGGAACGATCCTGACGCCCCATGTGCGTGAGTTCGAGCGGCTCGCGGGTCGCGCCTTCCCCTCGGACCGTGAACGCTGGGAAGCTGGCCGCGACCTGGCCGTGAAATGGGGCTGCGTGTTGGTGCTGAAGGGCGCCACCACGGCCATCTGTGCGCCGCAAGGCCGGGTCTTCCTGCAACGATGGGCCAACTCCGGCATGGCGCGCGGGGGGAGCGGCGATGTGCTTACCGGTGTGCTCACCGGGCTGCGCGCCCAAGGCTATTCACCCTTGGCCGCCGCCAGCATCGGGGTGTACCTGCATGGCAAAGCGGGAGCATTGGCCGCCGCCGACCGCGGAGCCGATGGTATGGCGGTACATGATGTGGTGGAGGCGCTGCCCGAGGCTTGGCGGCAGCTGAGGGGCTAAAGCAACCCTTCCGTTGGCCCCTTGCCTTGGCGCAATATCCGTGGCTCACCATCGCTGAGGTCGATGACCGTGGAGCCTTCCAAGCCGCCAATGCCACCATCGATCACGGCTTCCACCTGATAGCCGATGTGCTCGTCGATGCGCTCAGGGTCGGTGGTGTAGTCCACCACCTTGTCGGGATCGTGCACACTAGCCACCACGAGGGCATGCCCCAGTTCGGCCACCAGCGCGCGCGGAATGGGATGATCTGGCACGCGGATACCTACGGTGCGCTTGTTGTTCTTGAACAGCTTGGGGATCTCGCCGCTGGCCTGCAGGATGAAGGTGTACGGCCCGGGCAGGGCGTGCTTCATGATGCGGAAGGCTGCCGTGTCGACCTGCCGGGCGTAGGTGCTCAGCTGACTGAGGTCGTTGCAGATCAGGGAGAGGTCGGCCTTCTGCGGCTTCACGCCCTTCAACTTGGCCACCAGTTCAATGGCCCTGGGTTGGTGCGCGCTGCAGACGAAGGCATATACCGTATCGGTGGGGCAGATCACCACCCCGCCAGCATTGAGCTTATCCGCGATGATGCGGATCTTGCGCGGCTCGGGGTCCTTCGGATGGATGGCGATCAGCATGCCTCAGGCCTTCTGCGCCTGGGCGGCCTTGCGGTGGTCGGCCAGGAACTTCTCCAATCCGAGGGTGGTGAGCGGGTGGTCGAACAAGGCCACGATGGCGCTCAATGGGCAGGTGGCCACGTCAGCACCCAGCTCGGCGCACTGTACGATGTGGAGCGGGTGGCGGATGCTGGCAGCCAGGATGGCGGTGCCATATCCGTAGTTGTCGTAGATCGTACGGATCTGGTCGATCAGCTGCACACCCTCCTGGCTGATGTCGTCCAGGCGGCCCAGGAAGGGCGACACATAGGTTGCACCTGCTTTGGCGGCCAGCAGGGCCTGAGCGGCGCTGAACACCAGCGTGCAATTGGTCTTGATGCCCTTGGAACTGAAGTACTTGATGGCCCTTACACCATCGCGGGTCATGGGCACCTTCACCACGATATTGGGGTGCAGGGCGGCAAGGTCCTCGCCTTCTTTGATCATGCCGGCATAGTCCGTGGCGATCACTTCGGCGCTGACATCGCCGTCCACGATGTTGCAGATGTCCACGTAGTGCTTCATCACACGGTCGTGGCCGCTGATGCCCTCTTTGGCCATCAATGAAGGGTTGGTGGTGACCCCGTCGAGGACGCCCAGTTCCTGGGCCTCCTTGATCTGGGCAAGGCTGGCGGTGTCGATGAAGAAGCGCATGGTGTTCAGGTCGGTCAAAGGTAGGAAGGGGCCGCCATACGGGGAAGGCGCATCGCTCCGTTCTTCGGCATGGCCCTTGCCTGTGCTGGGCTACCTTTGCACATTGACCATGCTACGCGCCCGAACGTTCCTCCTGTGCTGCGGCCTGCTGCTGGCGGCCTTTCCCAGCCTTGGTCAGAACCTCAGCGATGCGAAGGGGCGCAAGCAGGGGCCTTGGGTGCGTACCCATGACAATGGTACTGTCCGCTACAGCGGTCAGTTCAAGGACGATGTTCCGGTGGGCACGTTCAAGCATTTCGGTCCCGATGGCAAGCTGACCAGTGTGGTGGAGCATGCCGGAGATGGAAAGACCAGCCGTACCGTACACCATCATCCGGGCGGTGGGGTGATGGCGCGTGGCAAGTACATCGGCCAGGCCAAGGACAGTGTGTGGAACTACTACGATGAGGGCGGCAAGCTGCGGAAGGTGGAGCGTTATGAGGCCGGGATGTTGCATGGAGAGCAACTGGTCTACTATCCCAATGGGAAGCTGGCCGAGCGCGAGCAGCGGGTGAACGGTGTGCTGAACGGTCCTTCCACCAGCTGGTTCGACAACGGTCAGGTGAAGATCGAGAGCACCTACGTGAACGGCGAGCCTGAAGGGACGATGACCTTCTATTTCCCCAGTGGTAGCAAGGAGATCGAGGGCAAGCTGGTGAACGGTAGCCGCGACGGGGTATGGTTCTATTTCAACGAAGATGGCAGCCTTCAGCTACAGATGCTGTACGAAAAGGGTGATCTGAAGAAAGAGCGCAAAGAGAACGGTGTGTTCCGCGAGTACTACGATGATGAGCGCCCCAAGAGCGAAGAGACCTACCGCAAAGGCAAGCGCGAAGGCCCGTTCAAGGAATACCATGACAATGGCCAGTGGTTGGTGAAGCCAATGCCGGCGGACCCTGTGCTGGGGACACCACCGGACATGCAGCGCGTGCTGGAAGGGCAGACCGTGAAGCGGGAAGGCCGTTATGTGAACGATCTGTTGGAAGGAGAGGTGAAGGAATACGACGAAAAAGGGAAGTTGGTGAAGGTGCGGAAGTATGTGGCAGGGGTGGAGCAGTAGGTAGTTGGGGTGTTGGGAGTTGGTAAGTTGGGTGTTGGAACATCACCCGTAGCCGCCGTAGCGGCGATCCCACCGGGTCGCCCTGCGAGGTTGGGTGTGGGAACGTTGGGGGTTGGGGAGTTGGTAAGTTGGGGGTTGGAACATCACCCGAAGCCGATGTAGCGGCGATCCCACCGGGTCGCCCTGCGAGGTTGGGGGTGGGAACGTAGGGGGGATATTGAAAACAGACAATTTGGAACATCGGTGAGCAAGCACGGAAGGATATTGGTGGCAATGAGCGGTGGCGTGGATAGTTCCGTGGCTGCGCTGATGCTGCATGAGCAGGGGTACGAGGTCATCGGGGTCACCATGAAGACCTGGGACTACGCCGATGCCAGCGGTGGCAAGCGGATCACCGGGTGCTGTGACCTGGACAGCATCAACGATGCCCGGAACATGGCGGTGAGCCGTGGGTTCCACCACATGATCATCGACATCCGGGAGGAGTTCGGAGAGGCCATCATCGGCAACTTCACCAGCGAATACCTCGCCGGGCGAACGCCGAATCCCTGCGTGCTGTGCAATACCTTCATCAAGTGGGAGGCGCTGTTGAAGCGGGCCGACATGATGGATTGCGAACTGATCGCCACGGGGCACTATGCCCAAATGGTGCAAGCGGACAATGGTCGCTGGGCGGTGCGGAAAGGCCTTGATCCGGGCAAGGATCAGAGCTACGTGCTATGGGGCTTGGAACAGGTCAACCTGGCCCGCACCCGGTTCCCCATCGGACATTTCCACAAGAGCGAGATCCGCAAAATGGCCTTGGACAGCGGCTTTCCCGAGCTGGCCAACAAGAGCGAGAGCTACGAGATCTGCTTCATTCCGGATAACGACTACAGGGGCTTCCTGAAGCGCAAAGAACCTGCCGCCACTGCACAGCTGGCCCATGGCAAACTGCTCAGCGTGGATGGGCGGGTGCTCGGCGAACATGATGGGTATCCGTTCTTCACCGTTGGTCAGCGCAAAGGATTGGGCATCGCTACGGGTGAACCGCTTTATGTGACCGAGATCCGGCCGGAAACCAACACCGTCGTGCTGGGGAGCAAGGATGACCTGCAGAAGGTGACCTATTGGGTGCGCCGACCGAACTTCCAATTGGTGGACGCGTTGGAAGGGGAAATGGAAGCCGTGGTGAAGGTGCGCTACAAGGACAAAGGAACCCCGGCCACCATTCAAATGGACGGTGAGCGGGTCCGTGTGGACCTGCATGCACCAGTGGCAGGCATCGCACCGGGGCAGAGTTCCGTCTTCTATGCGGAGGACACCGTCATCGGCGGTGGCTTCATCGATCGTGATCCCACATGAACACCTTACTGACCATGCGCTTACGCCCGTCGTACCTGCTGTTCCTCGTTACGCTCGTGTCCCTTGGTGCGTGCAAGAAGGACGAAGAACCAGCTGTGGACCTTGGCTATGGCTATTACCCCACCGTGGTCGGCTCCTGGGTGGAGTACCAGGTGGATTCGGTGTACCGGGAGGATGCGGTGCCGCGCTACGATAGCGTGAGCTACCGGCTGCGACAGACCATCGAGAGCGCATACCTGGATGCGGAAGGACGGCAGGCGTTCAGGGTGCAGCGTGCTGTGCAGGATACTGCTGGGAATTGGGTGATCCGCGATGTGTGGACCACCACGGCCAATGGCATCACGGCCGAATTGATGGAGGAGAACAAGCGCCGACAGAAACTGTCCTTCCCGGTCCGCTTGTCGCGCGAGTGGGACGTGAACGTGTACAACACCGACCGCGAGCTGGAGGTAGGTTACACGGAGGTGGATGTGCCGTGGAGCGTGAACGGACTCAGCTTTGAGCGAACGGCACTGGTGAAGAACACTGTTCCCGCCAATGCGGTCGAACGAAGGGACTGGGAGGAGCGTTATGCCCATGGCGTAGGTATGGTGTACAAGCGCTGGGTGGAGACCGATACCCAGAGCGGGGAGGTCACCGGCTTCTTCCTCACCATGACAGCCGTCGCCTATGGACAGAACTGATCATCACATGAAGCACTTCCTCATTGCCATCGGCCTGTTTGCCAGTGCTGCGGTCCACGCACAGACCGGTCCAGACCTGTATTGGATCCAGTTCTCGGATAAGTCGAACACGCCATACTCCATCAATGCTCCCGAGGCCTTCCTCTCGGAACGCGCCATCGCCCGTAGGCAGGCACAAGGCATTGCCATTGATGAGCTTGACCTTCCAGTGGATCCAGCATACATCAGCGCTGTGCTGGCCACAGGTGATGTGCAGATCGTGAACCGCAGCAAATGGTTCAATGCGATCACCATCCGCACTACGGATGCCACCGCATTGGAGACCATCGGAGAGCTGCCCTTCGTATCGCAAGTGCGCATGGGAGAGGAGCGGCCTGGTGCCACGCCCGAGGTGGACAAATTCCGCGCTCCGGTGTATCCGTTCGTGGAGCGGGGCGGTGGTGAATTCCGGCAGATCGAGATGTTGAACGGCCACCTCTTGCACGAACTCGAAGCCAAAGGCCAAGGCATGCTCATCGGCGTGCTTGATTCCGGATTCGACCGGGTGAACGAGATCGACGGCTTCACAGAGCTACGTTCCCGCGAAGGCATCGTGGCGGTGCGCGACATGGTGTCCAACGACGGTGATGTCTACAACGACCATAATCATGGGCGGAGCGTGCTGAGTTGTATGGCCGCCAACCTGCCCGGATTGCTGGTGGGCACTGCACCGGAGGCCGATTATGTGCTCGTTCGTACCGAAGAGGTAGCTTACGAGCGTGTGGTGGAAGAGGATAACTGGGTGGCCGGAGCCGAGTTCTGCGACAGCATTGGCTGCGATGTGCTGAACACCTCGCTGGGTTACACCACTTTTGATGATGGGCTGGACGACCATACCTATGCCGACATGAACGGCGCCACAGCGCGCATCAGCATCGCTGCAAGCATTGCTTCCAGTCGGGGTATGGTACCGGTGAACAGCGCCGGTAACTCAGGTTCCAGTGCGTGGTACTACATTGGCGCCCCGGCGGACGCCATGGACATGCTCGCGGTGGGGGCCGTGAACAGCGATGCACAGGTGGTACCCTTCAGCTCACGCGGGCCCAGCTCGGATGGTCGCGTGAAGCCGGATGTATCGGCCATGGGCGCGGGCGTCACGGTGTTGAACGGTGAACCCGGTGGCATTGCTCAGGTGAACGGCACTTCGTTCTCTTCGCCGATCACGGCCGGTCTGGTGGCTTGCCTGTGGCA